>SXHT01000281.1 GCA_005773095.1 Planctomycetaceae bacterium | reverse complement strand
GATCACCGCCGTTGGCATGGCGGACTCACTTTGGGTCATGATCACCGCGGTGATCCTGGCGGTCGGGGTGATGATGGTTTTCGCTGGGCCGGTGTCGGCATTCGTCCAGCAGCACCCCACGGTGAAGATGCTAGCGCTGAGCTTCCTGCTGCTGATCGGCGTGATGCTCGTGGCCGATAGGCTGGGCACGCATATCGACAAGGGCTACATCTATTTTGCGATCGCCTTTGCGCTGGGTGTCGAAGTGCTGAATCTGCGGATGTCGGCCAAAGCGGCGCCTCGCAAGAAGGGGGCGCATTAGCCCGTCAACGAGGTGACGCATGCGGCTAATAGCTATTATCGCAGTGGTGGGGGCCGGTCAACATTTGGCGCCGCCGGGCTTGCCTCCCTACCTGGCGAAATTGATCGGTGCCTTCATCGTGCACCTGGGTGGGATTGTTCTGTGTGGCGGCGGCCGCCGTTTTATTTAAGGTTCAGGATCTACCTATGAGTATCAAAACACGTTATCCGCAGTCGAATCTTGCCGCCTGCATGCTGCCCTGGACCGAGGACTTCAAGCTCGATGTCCCGCAGTTTGAGCAGCACGTTCAGGAAGCCGTCGCCGGAGGCTATAAGAGCATTTATCTGATGGGCACCGCAGGGGAAGGGTATGCGCTGTCGGACAACCAATTCAAGGAAGTGATCAGCGTATTCGCGCGCCAGACGGTCAAGCCCGGCCTCGATCCGCAGATCGGCCTGGTCTCGCTTTCGATGAGCCAGATTATCGAACGAATCGCCCTGTGCCGCGACCAAGGGATGCGCATGTTCCAGATTTCGCTTCCGTCCTGGGGTGTGCTGGATGAGCAGGAGCGAATGCTGTTCTTCAAGACGGTCTGCGGATTGGCGCCGGATTGCCGGTTCCTGCACTACAATCTACCGCGCACCAAATACATCATCACCGGCCAGGAATACCGGCGCATCATGGACCAGGTGCCCAATCTTGTGGCGACGAAAAACAGCACCTCCGATTATGCGCGGATCGCCGATCTGATGAAGTACTCGAACGAACTTCAGCATTTCTTCCTCGAGGGGGGCTTCGCGTTCGGCTGCATGCTGGGCGAGTGCTCGCTGCTCTGCAGCTACGGTGTTTTGTTTCCGAAAACGAGCTGGGAGTTTTTTGAGGCGGGCAAGAAGAAGGATATGGCGACGCTTCTGCGAATCCATATGCTGATGAATGATGTGGACCTGTTCTCCGATTGCACGCGCGATATGATCGACGGCTGTTTCGACAAAACGTTTGTCTGGCTGAAGAATCCCAAATTCTCCAATCGCATGTTGCCCCCCTATGTGGGGCTGACAAAGGCGGAATCCGACGAGGTTCGCGAAAAGTACAACAAACTCTACGCGACGATTCCCTAAGCTGCCCCCCCGCGGTCGCGGAATGCGGCTTGTTGAAGACGCCGACGGGTGGAGCAACAATCGTAAGCCACGTAGCGACAATTCATGACAGTGGCATTGGTAACTGTCCCCGGCCCGTGAACGGTGACGGCAAAGCTTTGTGCTTTGAACAGTGAGCAGTGAGCCTAGGGATTCGCTTCCCTCACCGCTCGTCGCTGACCGCTCACTGCTGACCGCTCACTGCTGACCGCTCTCTGCTGACCGCTCACTGCTGACCGCTCACTGCTGACCGCTCACTGCTGACCGCTCACTGCTGACCGCTCACTGCTGACCGCTCACTGCTGACCGCTCATTGCTCACGGCTGATCCCAAACAGCCGCATTACGACTGCGAAGACGTCGCTGTCGACCAGCGCTTCGCCGTTCGGCACACCCGGTTGTGAAGCCAGAAACACGCCGCGCTGTGAATCGCCAAGCGCCGGCGCTCCATGCGATCCTTTGACGAGCGAGGCATCCAGCGGGATCGATCGGGTCGCCATGTCGATGAACAGCTCCACCGGGTCGTAACCGGGCTTGCGATGGATATCCACGGTGCGGGCGAAAGACGGAGCTTTCTCATCTTCGAGCCACCAGTAATACGCTTGCCAACTGTGGGGCGTGGAAACGAGCACGATTTCGCCGCTGCGTTCGTGGTCGAGCGCGTACCTGGCCCGGCCGGGTCCGATCAAGACCTCGGCGATTCCGGGCATCTTCTCAAAGACCTGGACGGCCTTCGCGATGGCGGTGTCGTCGGCGCAGTAGACATGCGAAATCTGATGATCAACCATCGCCCAGGCCTGGCTGCGTTCCAGATCGAGGTGTTCGCCGTCGGGTTCATTCCGCACTTTGAGCAGCCCTCGCAAGCGCAACAGCCGGTTGGGGTACATCACATGCTCGACCGGCAGAATCGCGTATTCGCTGGCCACAATCCATAATGGCGCTGCGCCCAGCGACGCATTCACTCCTTCGACGAGCTTGCCGATCACTAAATCGAGTTCGCCAAGCGCTGACTGGGCTGCCTCGCTGTCGGGACCGTGCTTTTGTGCCGCGTAGTCGAGATGCGGAAGATAGATGTAAAAAAAGTTCGGTCGAAACTCGTTGGCGGCGAATACCGCGGAGTCGGCGATCCAGGCCGTCGATTTGATGTTCGCCATCGGACCCCAAAAATGCTGCAGCGGAAAGTGACCGAGCTTGTCGCGCAGCGTGCCGTACATTTCCGTCGGCCGTGTGTAGCACCAGAGCGACTCCGATCCGTCGGGATTGTGGATCGGCGCAGGAGTGCAAATGAATTCGGCCTCCGCGCCTTTGCTGTGAAGCGGAAACCAGACGGCCGAGGTGAGCGATTCGTCGTGCTGGCCCAGCAAGTCCCAAATCTGCGGCGCGCTGATGCAGTCATTCCATGCCGTCCACATTTCCACCTTCCGCTGCTCCCGCCAATAAAAACCATTGGCGATCACACCGTGGTGCTTAGGCAACTTGCCGGTGGTCATGTTGGCCTGCACGGGGCAGGTGACGCAGGGGAAGCTCGGCGCTAGCGCCGCTCGATTACCCGTGCTGGCCAGGCCAGCCACGTGCGGCATCAACGCCAGATCCTTTTCCCGCAAGCCCGGTACAGACAGTAAAACAACGTGCTGGCTCATCGTCGATTGCGCTAGAGTTCCGCCTTCAGCCGGAGTCAGGATGCGCTCTTTCGGTTAAAGCCGGGACGAAATCCGTTGCAGGAAATCCCAAGCCTTTCGCGCCGCGACCGGCCCATCGTGACTGTGGCGGCTAAGTTCCACATGAACGCCACCACGATAGTTGATTTCCTGGATCGCGGCAAGCACTGGATGAAAAGCAATTTCTCCTTCGCCGAACATCCGATGCTCGTGCACTCCGGCGCACATGTCTTCGACATGCAGATTGACGATCCGCGGCCCCCAGCGGCGAATCTGGTCCCCGATCGGCGTTTCACCCTGGCAGTGCAGATGACCGATATCCAGCGTGAGTTGCAGGCTCGGCGAGTCCATGCGGTTGAGCAATTGACCCAACCTGTCCATCGAGTCAATGAACATGCCGGGCTCTGGCTCAAAACCAATCGCCATGCCATTTTCGACCGCGTAGTTGCAGACGTCCCCCAGGCCGCTCACCAGGCGGTCCCAGGCAAGATCCTCATTCACCGTGTCGTGAAGCACGCCCGACCAGATCGAAACGCAATCGCTGCCAAGCAGCCGGGCCACGTCGATGGCGTGCCGGTAAAAAGCGATCCGACGTTTCCGCTCTTGTCGGTCCGCCGAGACCAGCGTCGGCTCGTGCTTCTGACACGGATCGAGCAAATAGCGGGCGCCGGTTTCGATGACAGAACGCATGCCCAATCCATCGAGCGTCGCCTTGACCTGCATCGCCTGCCGGCGCCAGCGATCATCGAATGGACTGAGCGCGCCATGGTCGATCGTGATCGCGACGCTCTCGTAGCCGATCTTGGCCAGCAGATGAATCGCTTGCACCAGGTCGTGGTGAGCCAGCCCGTTGGTGTTATAGCCCAAGATCATGCGCTGGAGTTCCGGCTTGAGCCGGTTCGCCGTTGTTGCCGGCTAAAGCCGGTACTCCCATCTCACGTCGAGTAGATCCACCGACCCAGGAATGTGGCTGGAACAATCAATAGCAAGATAAACATCGACGAGAATGCTCCCAGCGCAGCCATCGGCACACTGGCGGCCGCGTCGATCACAATCAACGAGAGGATGCCGCTTTTTACCGCCGCCTGCACGTGATCGGAACTGGGGATCAACAGTGCGCGACCGTTCCTCCAAAGCAGATGGGCCGCAAATATCAGCCAAAAATAGGGCCATGCCGGTGGCGCGCCGACCAGCCGCCAGGCCTGGTTTTCGCCGACAAACCGGGGCGAGATGGCCACCATGGCCACGCCCGCCAGCATAATACCCGTGGCAATCACAAGCCGTCCGCGACTGCTAACGCCCGACTCGCCTCGTGCAAAAATCGTCAGTCCCGCAATGAACACGCCGACGCCGCCAGCGATCATCCAGTGCATGCCCGAATAGGGCTCGACCAACAGGCTCATTCCCAGCAGCACATTCAGAAACCGGCAACCGCCCATCGCGATCGGCCCCAGGGGCGTCCCCTTCAGCCACCCGTCGTAGGTGATGGCCAAGAGCCCGATGCCGAGCGCGAGCCCAAGCGGCCGGAAGTTGTCCGCCTTCCAAGAGAGCTGGAATGCCAGCGCTAGAGCGATGCAAAGTAAACCGGCGCCCAGCAGCCGAGCCGCGATCAAGGGCACTCGTCCCGACGGTATCGGTCGCCCAGGTCTTTCGTCGGCGTCAACATGGCGGTCAAAAATATCGTTGAAGACCATGCCGGCCAGATACAGGCAGCACGATGCGACAACCAAGATCATCAGCGGACCGTAGGGCTGGAAGGTCCCCTGCACCACCAGGTAGCCCATCATCACGTCGGCCGCGGCCGTGAAGACGTTCGGAATCCGCAGCAACTCCAGATAAGCGCGGAGCGTTGAACCAGGGGCGTCGATGTCGTCGTCCTCACGCATAATGCCTTGCCAGCGCCCTACGTCTGCGTCAGTCCCACTCGCTTCATCGCCTTGGTCAGGTAGGCGTGTGCTTCCCGTGCCGCATCATCCGGATTATCGATGTACGGATAAAGCTCCACGGTGAGCCACCCCGTGTAGCCGGTTGCCGCGATGGCTTTAAGCGTGGCGTCAAAATCGATCGCGCCGTGACCAGGAATCAAATGCTTGTGTATGCGCGTGGCGGCGATGTCTTCAAAATGGTAATGCCGCGTGTGGGGTTGCATCCTGGCAACCCAGTCTTGCGGGTCTTCGCTCACGCAGTAGGCGTGGCCAATGTCAAAGTTCAAGCCCACCGAGGGGGAGCCGATGCGGCTCATGAACTCCAAGTACTCGTCGAACTTTTCGATCAGCAGCCCTGGCTCAGGCTCAATCAAGAGGCCCACGCCAAGTTTCTCCGCCAGCTCAACGCACGGCATCAACTCGTCGTAAAAAATCGCCGCCGCGTCGCGCCAGGTTTGTTGGGGCGTGAGCTGGCCGCCCGGCTCCGTGGTGATGTGCGGAGCG
>SXHT01000280.1 GCA_005773095.1 Planctomycetaceae bacterium | reverse complement strand
GTGGTCGAATGGCGAGTTTCCGAAGTGTCGATCAATCCGGTGTACGAGTGGGTTTTTATGAGTCGTCTAAACTGAATCCTGCAAGCTATACAAGCCATACGTTCAGACTAGACCTCATTGAGGTAGTAACACCGTTCCTTTGGAGATTCAAACTATCAACTGCCCAATCAACCGAAAATACTCGGTATTGCCGCCTTATTGCTTATACTTAACTACTCCTTTTTGTCTAATTGGATTGACGCGTCCTCCGTGGTTATTGAGGAACAATCCGTGGATGGCGGGCAGCATTATTGCGAGCGGTGAAACCGACACCTGTGTCAGAGCCGTGGCGGATGGTGAAATCACAGTGAACAAGCCAGGCGGCGGCGTATTGGCTGTCATTCTTCCCTCATTGAATGAAGTGGTTTCCACCGGGCCGTTCGGACCGATTTCAGCCTCGGATTCAGATTTCGCCTCTGATCGAGGGCGAACAACGAGTACTTCTAGCTCCCTTGGAGCCTTGCTGCCGATGTGACGGATAAGCTGACCCAACAGACTCCAACCAGTCGCAATGATCCTCGACCGGAACAGACGCTCTTCACCTTGCTGTCTCTAGGCCGTGGCAGGTGTGACGCCGGGGTCAATTCTTGCAACGAATCGGTATCAACGACCAGGCCGGCACATTAATCGTTCGCCCATGCGATGCCAATTCGGCCTCAATGTGATTAAACTGGGGTCATCCAGTGTTTGTCGGCGCAGGCGATCAGGCCCGGGTTAGTGCATTCTCGCTGATGAACAGATTGCGGGAGCTAGAACGCCGCCGGACTTCCCAAAAGCAAAAACGTCCGCAACGCGGCCAGCGACGAGGCAAACCATGGGCGGTGCATACTCCGCACGTCCGCCGCAATCCAGGCTGGAAATCAAAATGGCAGCCCCTGATAGCTCGGCCGGGTGCGGTGCAACCCGGAGGGTTGCCGGAAGGTAGCCGGGGGGTGAGCGCAGCAATACCCCCGGAACGTGGCATGAAGTGCATCCGCACCCTGGAGGGGTGCCAGGAGGCAACGCAGGCGGCCACGGTCGTTTCCAGCATTCCGGCACCCCTGCCGGGGTGCGCCTCTCTCTTCAACATCCGATCCGGGGGTTCGCTGCGCTCGACCCCCGGCTACTCTCCTTCATCCCTCCGGGATGATCCTATCGGAGTCGCGTCATGTGAGGATGGACTTGACCACCTCCCCTTTGACGTCAGTCAACCGGTGGTGGCGGCCTTGAAATTTGAACGTCAGTCGCGTGTGATCGATACCCAAGCAGTGCAACATTGTGGCGTGGAGATCGTGGACATGGACAGGGTCGTTCGCGACGTTGTAACCAAAATCGTCCGTCTGCCCGAAGGTCATTCCTCCCCGGATGCCACCACCCGCGAGCCAGATGGTGAAGCAGCGAGGGTGGTGGTCGCGCCCGTAGTCGTCCTTGGTGAGCCGACCCTGGCAGTACACCGTGCGTCCAAATTCGCCGCCCCAGACTACCAGGGTATCGTCAAGCAGGCCGCGCTGTCTGAGGTCTGCGATGAGCGCGGCACTGGGCTGATCGGTGTCGCGGCACTGGCCAGGGAGTTGAGTGGGTAATTTCGTGTGCTGGTCCCATCCGCGATGGAAGAGTTGGATAAACCGCACGCCCCGCTCGGCCAACCGCCGTGCCAGGAGGCAATTCGCTGCAAAAGTACCCGGCTTGCGCGCCTCGAGGCCGTAGAGATCGAAGACACTGGCGGGCTCGCGCGATACATCCGTGAGTTCTGGCACGCTCATTTGCATGCGATAGGCCAATTCGTACTGTGCCATACGAGTGGCAATCTCCGGGTCGCCGAATTCAGCGAACTGAATTTGGTTCAACGTGGCCAAATCATCGAGCATTCGACGACGACCCGAGGGATCGAGCCCGGCAGGGTTGGAAAGGAAGAGCACGGGATCGCCACCGGCCCGGAACTTGATGCCCTGATGCGTCGTCGGCAGAAAACCGCTGCTCCACAGGCGGTCGTAAAGCGGCTGATCCATGGGATTTCCGGTGCCATTGGAAAGCAGTACCACAAACGCAGGCAGATCACGATTCGCACTGCCGAGTCCGTAGCTGAGCCACGAGCCGATGCTTGGCCGACCCGCAAGCTGGGCGCCAGTCTGGAAGAATGTAATGGCCGGGTCGTGATTGATCGCCTCGGTGTGCAACGTCTTGATGAAGCACAGTTCGTCAGCCACCCGTGCCGTGTGGGGGAGCAGCTCGCTCAACCACGCGCCGCCGCGGCCATGCTGCGCGAACCGAAAACGCGTCGGTGCCACTGGAAACCTATCCTGCGTTGCCGTCATGCCCGTGAGCCGCTGACCCTGGCGAATCGAGTCCGGCAAATCCGTCCCCTGTCGTTCGGCGAGTTGCGGCTTGTAGTCGAACAAATCCAGCTGTGACGGTGCGCCTGACTGGAACAGGTAGATGACACGTTTCGCCTTAGGGGCGAGGTGCGGCAATCCCAGCAAGCCACCAGCG
This sequence comes from Planctomycetaceae bacterium, assembly GCA_005773095.1. Taxonomy (GTDB): domain Bacteria; phylum Planctomycetota; class Planctomycetia; order Pirellulales; family PALSA-1355; genus SXHT01. The sequence goes on along the minus strand of SXHT01000280.1, from coordinate 9,102 downwards.
ACCGAGTGTTCGGGCGCGGCAGCACGGGATAGCTGATCGCCCAACAATCCAGAGAGCGCCGCTGTACCGATCCCAGCGCGACGAAAGAAGTGGCGGCGGTTGACCAGCAGTCGATGATCAATGAGCGGAGTCATGGTAACGCTTGGTTCCACTGAGTCAGAGGTACGAAGGCATGAATGGGATCATCCATGGCCTCAATCCTTCGCCCCAGATTCCCTTGTCTTATTGTTTGGTAATCGCTTCATCGAGATTCAGAATCAATCCAGTGACCGCCGTGTAAGCCGCCAACTCAATTGGATCCAGCTGTTGATCACGCGGAGCCTCGCCCGCACTGACGAATGTCACTGCCGCCTTCGGATCCGCGCGAAAACGTGAAAGCTGATCGTTGAATCCGTTGAGTAAAATGTTCAGCTCCGGCGGCCGTGGTGCACGGGCAAGCACGAGGCGGACGGCGAGCTTCACCCGCTCTTCCGCCGTGGGGCCACCCTCGCGCATGACCCGTTGAGCGAGACAGCGAGCCGCCTCAACATACGTCACGTCATTCATCAACGCGAGCGCCTGCAACGGGGTATCCGTCCGACTCGGACGCACCGAGCACATCTCGCGGCCGGCAGCGTCGAAGGTTATCATCGTCGGCTGCGGGCTGGTGCGCTTCCAGAACGTGTAAAGACTACGCCGCCAGAGCTTCGGGCCGTGGTCCGGCTCGTAGTCGGTTCCAGTTAACTCCTTCCACAGCCCTTCCGGTTGATACGGTCTTACAGACGGCCCGCCGATTTCTCCCACCAACAAACCGCTCACAGCAAGTGCTTGGTCGCGGATCATTTCAGCTGGTAACCGGACGCGCGGCCCGCGAGCCAAGAGTCGATTGTCTGGGTCGCGAGCAATGAGCTCCGGCGTCACCCGCGACGACTGCTGGTAGGCCGCACTCATCACCATCGTCTTGAGCAATTGCTTCACGTCCCAACCCGTGCGGACGAATTCAGTCGCAAGCCAGTCGAGCAATTCAGGATGGCTGGGCGGTTCGCCCTGCGAGCCAAAGTCCTCTGCCGTCTTCACCAACCCGGTGCCGAATAGCATCTGCCAGTGGTGATTCACCACCACACGCGCCGTGAGCGGGTTCGCGGGACTGACGAGCCATTGCGCGAAGCCGAGTCGGTTTAGCCCAGCGCCGGACGGCATCGGCGGCAGGCTTGCCGGGACGCCAGGCTCGACTCGTTCACCGGGCTTGTCATACTCGCCGCGTTTCAGCACGAACGTGTCGCGCGGCATAGCCATCTCTTCCATGACCATTACCGTCGGCAGGTTCTCGGCGTACTTAATGCGTTGTTCCCTTAAACTCGCCGCATTCGATTGAGCGTCGCGAACTGGCACCGACGCATGATCTGATAGAAAACTGGAACGTAGCTTCGCCGCGTGAAACGGCGTGCGTTTCGAGACAGGTATCGCAGCCAGTTCCGTCACGCTATCGCTCGTGGCCACAATCCCAACTTCCTCCGCTGCGAGTGATCGGCGATACACACGCACATCTCCCACCTGCCCATCGAAACGGTTCCCGGGTCCTCCACCGGAGCCGATGCGCAGTGGTTGTTTGGTCTGGAACGTCTGGTTCAGCTGATCCAGCAACACACGCAACTTTTGCGGCTGGCCATCGAAAAAAACCTGGACGCCCGCAGCCAGCCTCGAACCGTCATAGACCACGGCGATGTGGTGCCATTGGTCCGGTGGGAGCGCGGCCTCTGTCTCCACGCGGAGCGCATCATCGAGCCAGCGTTTGGTGAGGTGAACCTGGAGCCGACCCTGTTTGAGATGCACACTGTACCCTTCGGAATCCGATGCGAAGGCAGAGTTCTCTGTCTGTTCAGCCATGCGCGAAATAATCGCGCCTCCATGCGTCCCTCGCGGTTGAATCCAAGCAGTCAGCGTAAACCTGTCGAAGAAGCCAAAATTCCCTACATCGCCGCAATTAATGAAACGCTGACCGTCCAGCACCGCCACCGAAGCGCGGCGACCGGGCGCGAACCAACGCTCACCCAGTTCAAACGTCGCGGGCCGGTTGGTTCCAAAGACATCTTCCAGTCTGCCATCCAGCTCAAACCGGGCCTCCAGTCCCTGGGTGACGGTCCAATCTAGCGTCGGCTTCGTACCCAGCGACTTCTCCAATGCTGTCTGGGCGGTGATGATTTCAGGTTCAAGTTTCCTCAAGTGAGCCTCGGCGACAGCGAGCTGCAAATCGAGTTTGGCCAGTTCCTTCTCTTGCGCGGCGGTCGGCGCGGCAATCACGGGCGGCGAATTGCCGATCTTGATGGCACGCCCTTTCTCCGGGATGTTGTTGAAGTATGCGAATAGCTGATAAAATTCGCGTTGTGTCAGCGGGTCGTACTTATGGTCATGGCACCGGGTGCAACCCATCGTCAACCCGAGCCAAACCGTCGCGGTGGTGTCCACCCGATCCACGACGTACTCGACGGCGTACTCTTCAGGCACGATGCCGCCCTCGGCATTGCCGCGATGGTTCCGGTTGAAACCGGTGGCGATACGTTGCGCGAGCGTTGTATCCGGGAGCAAGTCACCGGCGAGTTGCTCGATCGTAAACCGGTCGAAAGTTAGATTGCGGTTGTAGGCGTCGATCACCCAATCGCGCCAACGCCACATGGATCGTTCGCCGTCGCTTTGATAACCGCTCGTATCCGCGTAACGCGCCGCATCGAGCCAGCGGCTGGCCATGCGCTCGCCATAGCTCGGCGAAGCGAGCAGACGGTCGGCAAGTATACCGAGGACGACCTGACGAGCGCCGAATGAGGAATCGACGTTCCATGCCTTTAGGAAGGCATCCATTTCCTCAAGGGTCGGTGGAAGGCCAGTCAGGTCGAGCGTCATCCGACGGATCAGTAGCTCTGGCGTCGCCTCACGCGAAGGCATCAATCCTTCGTCGGCGAGTCGCTTCAGAATAAAGCCGTCCATTGGATTGGAACCCCAATTACCAAACCCGTCCTCGCCGTTTTTCCAATTGGCGACCACCGGCACTGCCGGCCGCTTCGGCGCGATGAATGACCAGTGCGCCTCCCATGGCGCGCCCTGCTCGATCCAGCGCCGCAGCAGTTCGATCTGGCGCGGCGCCAGTTGTCGTCCCGCTTCGACAGGCGGCATACGATCGTCCGGATCGGTAGTGGTGATGCGGCGAATGAGTTCACTCTTCTCTGGCTGACCAGGAACGATGGCAAAATGGTCCTTGATCCTCCCTTTTGCGTTGGCTTCAAGATCGAGTCGAAGGTCGGCCTTGAGCTTGGCCTTGTCCGGGCCGTGACATTTGTAACAGGTGTCCGACAGGATGGGTCGGATGTCACGGTTGAACTCGATCCTGGACGGCACCGGCAACTCGGCGGCCATTAGCCAGCACATGGAAAACGGCAGAAACGCGGCGAGCAATCCGCTCAATGCGTGTAACGAAATTCCATGGACGCCGACGGAAGCGCTCGAAGTCGGCCGGATTCGGCGATCCGAGCCCGCCGGCACCAGAACGGCAAGCGATTTTGAACGGACTGCCAAGCGGGTAGATCTCATGCAAGGCGGTGGTTGAAGAAGTGAAAACTTCGCAAAGGTTCGTCCGGCAGGCCTTGCCAGCCCAAAGGATATGGATCGGTAGAGGCCATGGGACGGGAAAGTATTCACCGACGGACGCAATTCGGCAACCTGTAACCCGCGACGGGTCGCCGAGCCGCCGGAGCGCCTGCTGCACAATTTTTGCATCTTTCACAACAAGATAAGGTAGGCGATTCGGATTTAGTCCATGAGAGGCTAGCGAAACATAATTCATGCTCACCGCCGGACTCCTCCTCAGCCTGAACCAAAACGCGCCTATCGCGGAGTTGACCTTCCGCCTCGCGGAGCATCCAGCGTTTTCCCCAGGGTCCAAGCAGGGCATGTGGCTGCCGGTGGTCATGGAAGCCTCGGACGATGCGGAGAGCCGGGAGTTGCATGACTGGATCGCTGCGCAGCCGGGCGTGGCATTCGTGGATGTGGTGCATGTGAATTTCGATGAAACGCCAACCGCTTCGACCTGACATGATCACACGTCGTGAATTCAACCGTCTCGCTGCTCTGACAGCGGCCACTGCTGTCGCAAATGCCCGCGCGCAGCAGGCTCCCGCCCCCGCCGCTAATGTTCCAGTCGGCGACGGCATCACGTGGGACAAGGCTCCCTGCCGGTTCTGCGGCACGGGATGTCATGTTCGAGTGGGAGTAAAGAACGGCCGCGTGGTCGCCATCGAGGGCGATCAGCTTGCCGACGTGAACAAGGGCCTACTGTGTGTGAAGGGCTACCACGTCGGGCTGGCGCTTTACGGCAAAGACCGGCTCACACAGCCGCTTCTGCGCCGCAATGGCGTGCTGGAGCCGATCTCGTGGGAGGAGGCGATCGAGACCATCGCACAAAGGATCATGGCGGCGCCGGAAAAATTCGCGATCTACGGAAGCGGCCAGTGGACCATCCCGGAAGGCTACGCGGCGAACAAATTCATTAAAGGAGGGCTGTCGAACAACCACATCGACCCAAACGCCCGCCTCTGCATGGCCAGTGCGGTCACCGGATACCTCAGTGTCTTTGGCGTGGACGAGCCGGCGGGCTGCTACGACGACCTCGACAAGTGCGACGTGCTCATTATGTGGGGCAACAACATGGCGGAGATGCATCCGGTGCTCTTCAGCCGTGTCATTGACCGGCGCACCAAGGGGGAAAAGGTCACTCTCATCGACGTTGGCACGCGGCGCACACGTACCAGCGAGTTCTGCGACCACTACATCGAGTTCAAGCCGCACAGCGATCTCGCCATAATGAACGGCATCGCGCATCTGCTCATCGAGAAGGGCGGGATGAATGCTGAGTTCGTGGCGCGGTTCTGCAATTTCCGCAAAGCGCCGAAAGACCCTGCGGCCACGCCCACGGCCCCGCTGATGGGCGACGCGATGACTTTCGATGAATACCGGGCGGCGCTCTCTCCCTACACACCGGAGCAGGTGGAGAAGCTCTCCGGCGTTCCCGCGAGCACGATCAAGATGCTCGCGGATCTGTTCGCGAACAAGGACCTCCGCATCACCTCGACGTGGTGCATGGGTTTCAATCAGCACAGCCGCGGCACGAATGCGAACCGGCTTTGCCACGGCATCCACCTGCTCAGCGGGCATTTCGGGAGACCGGGCGATGCACCGACTTCCCTGACAGGTCAGCCGAGCGCCAGCGGCACGGCGCGCGAGGTGGGCACGCTCTGTCACTTCCTGCCGGGCGGGCGGATGATTCTGAATGCGGAACACCGAAAGGAATCCGAGAGACTGTGGAACCTGCCGGAAGGCCGCATCCATCCGAAGATCGGCCACCACACGATGCTGATGTGGGAAAAATTCTGCACGTCTGCGGACAAGGGCGGCGACATTCAGACGCTGTGGGTGCAGGTGACGAATCCCGGCCAGTCGCTGCCGAACCTAAATAAGGTCTTCAAACCGAAAGCCGCTCTGCCGGACAAGTTTCTCATCGTTTCGGAAGTCTATCGCACGGCGACGACGGAACTGGCCGACCTCGTGCTGCCGAGCTCCATGTGGGTGGAAAAGAATGGCATGTACGGCAACTCCGAGCGCCGCACACAGCAGTGGTTCCGCATGGTGAAGCCGCCGGGTGAAGCGCGCGACGACTGCTGGCAGATGCTCGCTGTGGCGCGCCGCCTGCACGACCTCGGTCACCTCGGCATGAAGGACAAGGACGGGAAGTTCCTCTTCACCTTCAAGAACGACAAAGGCGAGGAGGTGCCGGTGTGGGAATGGCCACGCTACTACGAAATCAATGTGGACAAGTCGCTGTTCGAGGAATACCGCGCTTTTACCCGTTACAAGCACAAGGATCTCGCGCCCTACAATGAGTATGTCAAAGCCCGCGGCCTGCGCTGGCCGGTGGTGCAGCAGTCGGACGGCACTTGGCGCGAGACGAAGTTCCGCTTCTCCGAGTTCGACGATCCTTATGTGAAGAAGGGCGCGAAGATTCAGTTTTACCATTCCACGACAAAGGACGACAAAGCACAGATCTGGTTCGCTCCCGCAGAGAAGGCTGCGGAGGAACCGGATGTGGAGTTTCCCTTCTGGCTGTGCACGGGGCGCGTATTGGAGCACTGGCACACCGGCACTATGACGCGCCGCATTCCGCAACTCCACGCCGCCATGCCGCATGCCTATGTCGAGATGCACCCCGAAGACGCCAGAGGGAAGGGCTTCGCCAATGGGGAGACCATTGTGGTGAAAACGCGCCGCGGGGATTTAAAGCTGCCGGTGTGGTACGACGGACGCGGGCATCCACCGCGCGGCACGATCTTCATCCCGTTCTTCGACGAACGCATGCTCTGCAATGAACTCACGCTCGGTGACATTGATCCCATTTCGAAGGAACCGGACTACAAAAAGTGCGCCGCGACGGTGATGCGCGCCGCAGTGAATCCTTGAACTCCATGGCCGAGACGTCACAGCCACCTCCGCGCAAGGTAGTGCAGTCCGGGTTCATCGCCGGGGGCATCATTGTAATGATCGCCGTGAGCGGGTACTTCGTCGGCCTTCGCCAGACTAACAGCGCTATTGCCATGACCCGAGCCGTGGAGGTGGTCAAAGAGCACGCCCACCGTGACCTCACCGGGGCCAGTGCCGTACCGGTGGCCGTGCGCTACATTGACCAGAACTGGTCGGACCACGGCCCGAACGGTATCTGGCGAAACTCCCTGCTCGACTTTGTGCAGAAGCCCGCAACGGCACCGGACAAGCCAGTTTCGCCCGGGGTGAAAGTGGCCGCACTCACTGCCCGTGCCGGCCGCCGCGCCTACGACGGCGCGCCTCCCACTGTGCCGCACCCGGTCACGCAGGATTCATCCGCCGCGTGCCTCGCATGTCATGGTCAGGGCCTGCAGGTGAAGGACCGGTTCGCGTCAAAAATCAGCCACCCGACCTACGGCGGAAGCTGCACCCAGTGTCACGTGTCCACGCGGAGCGGATTCACCGCCGAGGAGGCCGTTCTATATTCAGTTCCACTCGCCGAGAACTCATTCCAGGGCACCGAAGCTTCTCCGAACGGCGCGCGCGCGTGGCCCGGCGCACCTCCGGTCATTCCGCATCGTACTCTCATGCGCAATGACTGCATGAGCTGTCACGGGCCTAACGGATTATTCGCCCTGCGCACGCCGCATCCCGACCGCCAAAGCTGCACGCAATGCCACGTGCCCGCCGCGGCAAATGATCAGCACCAGTTCCTGTCCTCACCACCGCTGGATGCGCCGCGCGCTCCGGAAAAGCCGAAGACCACTCCGGCACCGACGGAAGCCCTGCCCGCGCCCAACTCCGGCCCACCAAATCCGAACCTATGAGCGCCACCGTTTCCAGACGCGGGTTCTTCACCGCCCTGGGCCATCCGTTCCATCCGACGCAACGTCGTAGCCAGTCCGTCCCGGCCTTAAAGGGAGGCGCACCCGGGCCTGGTGACCGTTGTGAATCCGGCGCGCCCAGCCAAGACCGGGATGGTCTTGCTGGGAACTCCGCTTCGGCGCTCACCGCCATCATCCAGGGCCGCTTCTGCTTCGCGCTCACGTCGTTCTGCTCCGTCTGCACCGAGCGCTGCCCTGTCCCCGGAGCGATGAAAAAGGAGCGCGGCCTGCCCATGGTCGTGCCTGATGTCTGCACCGGTTGCGGCATTTGCCAAGAGGTCTGCCCCGCGCCGCGCAATGCCGTGCTCATGATGACGCGCCGCACTGCACCCGCACCTGTCCCCGTATGAGTGCCACTGCCGACAACACCACCGCCCCGCCGCTGCCGGATCTGCATCAGGCGCAATTCGACGCTGCGGAGCTTGAGCGTCTCGTCCGCGACATCGGCGCCTGCGCACAGGTCACGGAGATTATCCCGAAATTCGCAGCCACGGGCCACGTGCCGGAGAATGCCGCGCTCACGCTCGACGACGGCCGCCGCCTGTTGCTCGACGGCCGAGCGCGCGCCGTACAGTTCCGCTACCGCTACGAAGGTGCCGACTGGTGGGACACCGTCATGGCTCTGCCTGGCGGTCAGTTCCGGCTCGTCCGTATTCAGCAACGTTTCGATTCTTTCGATTCGCCCACCGCATGAGTGTCTATTTCAAGAAGCATCCCGCCCTCGCATGGCTCGGACTCGTGGTCTTCACCAGCCTTTGCAGCCTCGCTGTCGTGTGGGCTCAAAAGGTCAGCGCGCCGTCCGCGAAATCAGCCACTGCACCCGCCACGGCTGAGCCCATACTGCATCCCGTGACCATCAAGCCCGGCCCAGCCACGCCGCGCCTCGACACCGGGCTGAAGGACGCGAAAGGCAACGTCATCACTGCCGCCTGCAGCAACTGTCACAGCACCACCACGCCAAACATCACGCGAAACACCGTGGACGATCTCTTTCAGGCGCACCGCGGACTGAACTATCACCATGGCAATCTCACCTGCCTGAGCTGCCACAACGCCAAGGACTATGATACCATCCATCTTGCCGACGGCCGCAGCGTGGCCTTCCCCGACGTGATGAATCTCTGCGCCCAGTGCCACGGCACTGCCATGCGCGACTACAACCACGGCAGCCACGGCGGCATGAACGGCCACTGGGACCTCACCAAAGGCGGACGCGTGCGTAACAACTGCATCAATTGCCACGATCCGCACATGCCAAAGTTCCCAATTGTGAAGCCCGTGCTGCCGCCGCGCGACCGCATTTCAGTTCCCACGAAGCATTGATCCTATGACCGAATCCGCACCCGATTCCCAAAAAAAACCCTGCGGCGGCAATTGCTCGTGCGCATCCGCTCCCGCGCCGAACGGCGACAGCGGAACCACCCGGCGCAATGTGCTCAAAGGCATCGGCGCCACGCTCGGCATCGCCGCTTATGCCAAGGCGCTCGCGCCCCTCACTGAACTCACGAAGCAGACTTCGACGGCGCTAGCCGAAATGGAGCCGCCCGTGCTATGAGGAATGGAGCCACTTGGAAAGTGGAGTACTGAGGTACTTTCTCTTTTCCAAGGAGACGGTGGCGATTTCCGAGTAGGAGTGTTTCCGAGTAGGAAGCAGGCC
>SXHT01000279.1 GCA_005773095.1 Planctomycetaceae bacterium | reverse complement strand
CTTTTCGGATTTTGCTCGATGACAAGAACGTGAAGGCCGTGCTGGTGAATATTTTTGGCGGCATCATGCGTTGCACGACCATTGCCAGTGCAATCCTGGAGGCCTACAAGACCGTCGGCTTCAAGGTGCCGCTGGTTGTACGGCTCGAAGGCACGGAAGTGGAAGAGGGCCGAAAGATGCTGGTCGCCAGTGGCCTCAAAATCGTCTCGGCGATTGGATTAACCGACGCGGCGAAGAAAGTTGTCGCAGCCTCGAAGGCTGCCTGACGCGGCGAGGCCGCAAGCAGCGGACCCTGGACCACGCCGAGTTCCTGGCCACCCACCGACAAGTTCCCCCTAGCCCAAACTTCGTCCCCTGACTCCTGCCCCCTGCCCTCCCTTATGAGCATTCTCATCGACAAAGACACACGCGTTATTTGCCAAGGCATCACCGGCAAGGTGGGCCAGTTCCATACCAAGGGATGCAAAGAGTACGGCACGAATATGGTCGGTGGCGTTACTCCTGGCAAAGGCGGCGAGACCGTCGAGGGCCTGCCTGTCTTCGACACGGTGGTCGAAGCGGTGGAAAAGACCGGCGCTAACGCCACCATGATTTTCGTGCCGTCGGCGTTTACCGCCGACGCGATTCTGGAAGCGGTTGATGCGGGCATCAAAGTCGTGATCGCCATCACGGAAGGCGTCCCCGTGCTCGACATGGTGCGCGTGTATGAAATCGTCAAACGCAGCAATTCGGTCCTCGTGGGGCCAAATTGCCCGGGAGTAATTACGCCCGATGAATGCAAGATCGGTATCATGCCGGGCTACATTCACAAGAAAGGTCCGGTCGGCGTGATGAGCCGTAGCGGAACGCTTACCTACGAAGCAGTCTGGCAGTTGACGACGCTTGGCTTGGGCCAGTCAACGTGCGTCGGACTGGGGGGTGATCCGATCGTGGGAACGTCGTTCGTGGATCTGTTGCGAATGTTCCAGGCTGATCCCGCCACGGAAGCGATCATGATGATGGGCGAAATTGGCGGTACCGCCGAGGAGGAAGCGGCGGCCTACATTAAGCAGCATGTCACCAAGCCCGTGGCCGCCTTTATCGCCGGCCGCGCCGCACCTCCTGGAAAGCGCATGGGCCACGCGGGGGCCATCATCTCTGGCGGCAAAGGCACCGCCAAGGAAAAGATCACGGCCTTGCAAGTCGCCGGCATCGAAGTCGCCGACAGCCCCGCCGACATGGGCACGGCGATGAAGCGGGCAATCATGCGCTGAGATCACTTCACCAGCAGATCGACCACGATCGGATAATGGTCCGAGCCGATGTACGGCCCCACTCGGCGGTCGAGCACCTTGACTCGGGGTGATACCAGAAAGTGATCGATTGTGGTGCGGATCAGCGGCAGATTTGCCGACCAGCTGTTAAGCATGCCAAAACCGCGGCGGCTGTCGCGCAGGCCGGTATCATCAATGAACCGCTTGAACACCGGGTTAAAACTCGACGTGTTCAAGTCTCCGGCCAACACCAGCGGCATTGGCAGCGTGGTTACCAGTTCCGCCAGGGCCGCGAGTTGGTCGTTGCGCCGGAGCGTGGCAGCCCAGCTTACCGGCGGATCGGGATGAGCGCCGACCAGACTTAGTTTCAGATCACCGAGCACAACGTTGGCGGTAATGACAGAGCTGGGACTTGCCCCGATCAACCGCCGCTGGGCGTCCTGGAGCGGCAAACGGCTGAAAACCGCAATTCCCGCATGACTCTTGCGCGGGAAAATTTTTGGATCAGGGTAGGTGGTTTCCAACTGCTTGAGAGTCGGTAGCCATTCTTCCGTGATCTCGTAAAGCACGACCACGTCCGGATTCTCGGCGGAAACGAAACGGATGAGCTCGTCCTTGTTCTCGTTAAAAAACGCGATGTTTGATGAAACCAGTCGCAAAGTGCGCGGTTGAGCAGATGTTGGCCTGCCCCCCGCATACAGGGGCAGCAACTGATAACAAAACGCAGACGCCGCCACGACGAGTGAGAAAGCCGCCCATTTGAACCTGGCATCCAGCGCAAAGATCACCGTCACAATCGCCAGCAACACGACGTACTGCAGCTGAAAATGCGTGGCTAATTCGCACAACCAGATGCGGTCGGAAAGCAACCCAGAAAGCGTTCCCGCTGTAAGTGCCAGCGCAACAATCGCCAGCGAGAGCCAGAACACGCGGGCAAGCAGGCGAGAGAGACGACCCATCCGGCGACTAGAATTTGGAGGCAAGGGGTGTTAAGAGTCAGCAGAGCAGATTCTCATTGTTTGACCCAATCAATCAGTAGGATAGCCCTCCACGCACCAAAAGCGTAGGGTCCGCCTCAAAGGTGGGGAGCGATTCCTGGAATTCAATCTTGCGATCGAACACATAGCCAACTTCAATTCGACTGTTGGTGCCGTTCGTGACACGACGTTCAACCCCCAGCAGCAACCGCAGATCGCTGAGCGTGACTACGTTGCTGCCCGCCCCGCCCGCATCTCGCACCGCGTAAGAACCGCCGCCGAACTCACCACCAACGTACCACCACCATTCGATCTCACCGGCGTAGACAAACCGCTGGGCAAAACGGGGCCGCGGAAACACCAGTTCCAACTTCATCTCCTCGCTGGGCGTCCAGATCACGCCGGCGGCCGGCAGAAAGTTGACGTCGTCCCGAGCCAGATACAGCACGCCGAAAATCAGTTGCGTATCCGGACGCCAGTCCCAAACGCCAAGAATTCTCGCGGGAATGCGGATCGCGTCGTCGTTCGACTTCTCGAAATCGCTGTGCACGCCCGGCGCAACGCCCAGATGCAGACTAAATCGCTGGGTGAACTTGCGAATGTGCAGGAGCGAAACACTCGCATCGTACAGCTCCGGCGGCAACTCGGGCGACATCGGACCGTCAAGCATCTGCACCTCAAACACGGGTGTGATTAATAAGGGATTGTCTCGCGTAAACAGAGGAAAGCCAAACGTCGCCTGCACCAACACGTCGTTGATGCCAAAGCCTGCGTCGCCATTCAAACGTGGCAGATACGTCTCCGATACGAGCAGTTGTTGAAAGACGCCCGGCCTGGCTCCTTTGGGCAGGGGTGGCTCGTTTTCCGGCCGCGCCATGGGCGGCAGCGCGCCTTCGGGTGAAACCATCTCGGACAGCGGTTCCAATCCACTGCCGCCCAGCGTCCCGCCTGGCAGGTCCGGTCCGGCCGAGGGTTGCCCCTGGGGAATGAGCGGTTGCGAAAGTTCGCTAGGATAACCCGAGAACAGGTTCCGCGGCCGACCCTGGGGCGCCGGCCGATCCATCGCAGTTTCAGAATTGCTGCTTGTCATCGACGGCAGCCGCACGACTTGCGCATGGGCAGCGCCGACGATGAACGCAAGGGAGGTGACAAGCGTGGCGAAAACGCGATTCACTCTCTGCTCCTAAGATGCCAACCGCCCCATGCAACAGGCGCGCTGGGCGTGCCGTAGCTGAAGTGCAAAAAAATTCTCACGTCGGCGGACGGCGCGCCTGGCGTGCCCGCTCCATTCAAAATGCGAGGCCGCCACGGACCATCATCGAATCGGTCAAGGGAAACTCATCCGGCGGGCCGTTGCGGTAGACAATTTCTCGCTCGAAGAGATAGCCCACCTCGATAAACGTCCGCAAACGCGAACCCCCCACGGTTTCCAGGCCTAAAATGATGCGAATGTCGTTGTAGTCGAACTGATCACTAGCGCTATTGGTTCGCTCAAACGTCCACGAACCGCCGCCATATTCGCCGGCGACATACCACCACACCTCGCTATTGCCGAGGTTCGATATCCTGCTTGCCAGTTTGGGATTCGGAAATAGAATTTCCCACCGCTTGTCGGGCTCGGGAGTCCAAACAATGCCCCCCGCCGGAAGAATCTTGACATCCACACGGTCGAGATAAACCACGCCGGCGATGATTTGCAAGTTGGGTGTTACCGTGATCACGCCAAGCCCGCGCGAAGGAATGCGGAAGCTGTGATTCGTAAATGTGTTCCAGTCGGTAAAGACACCCGGCCGCACACCCAGGTTGGCCCCCAGCCAGGGCGTCAACTGCGGCCGCCAGCTAAAGTCCAAATAGGCGTCGTAAACGTTCGCCGGCAATTCCGCGAAATCGGGCGGCTTGGTGATGGGGCCATCGAGGAGATGCATGCCAAAACCGGGCGTCACAATCAGCGGCGCCTGATCGTAGATAATCGGGAACGCAAACGACGCCGACGTTTCGATCTCATTGAGTCCCAAGTGCTCCGAGCCATTGGCCGGAATAAACGTGTAACGCAATCGGGCTTCCTGTAAGAATTTGACCGGCCGCTGCACCGTCTCCCAAAACCCTCCTTCCGGCATGATCGAAGGCAGCCCCTCCGGATACAGCGCGCCGGGTTGCCCATAGGGCGCGGCGGGTCCCGGCGGCGTGTAGGGTTGTGAGCCAAAGGGGGGCAAGTTGGGCGTCGGTGCATAGGGGGACGGCGCATAGGGCGAGTACGGCTGCGACATCGGCATCGAAGGCTGAGCATACGGGTCCCAACCTGGTGACGCGGCCGGTTGCGGAGGCAGCGGACCATTCGCGCCGGGTGGCAAAGCTGGCGGAGCCTGCGCTGCGCCATAGCTGGGCGGCGTCGATGGCCAATAATTCGGCGCCGTCGACTGCGTGGGTACCGTCGAAGAGGGAAACTGCACGCGCGTTTGGGCACGCGCCGCGCTGGCGGCGAGAAGTATCAGCACGGCGATGAGGCCGCGTGGGGACGTACGATTGATCAAGTTCCGCCCTCGCGAATTAAGCGGCTCAATCCAGCCCATGAGCCGCGCGCACACCCCCCCTGACCGCGTGCCGCACATTTGGACGAGTGGTAATTATCACCGCCAGCGGCTCGCGTCAAGATCAATGACTTTCACGCGTGTTTTTGCAGCATTTAGCCGCCGGTGCTCTCGGCCCGGCCGGCAAACATCTGATTGGCAGGTGCCTGCTCCCATCTCCCTGGATAGGGCGAAGCGACCGGCCATAAGCCGCCGAAATTCGCACAGCATTTTCCACCTACGATCGTGACGCCCGTCTCGGCACGGCTTGCGACCCGCTTTTTTGACCAATACTATCAGGAACATGCCCCCCGCTGATTCCATCGACGTGCCCCGTCTGCTCGCCGATTGCAAGCTGGCATCCGTCGAATACAGAGGTTCGTTGCCGTCCACACAAGACCGCGCTCACCAGCTTGCCGCCGACGGCAAAACCCCCTTACTCGTGGTGGCCGACGCGCAAACAGCCGGCCGCGGCCGCGGCGGCAATCGATGGTGGACGGGTGGGGGAAGTCTGGCATTCAGCCTGCTCATCGACCCCGTCGCCCACGGCCTGCCGCGGCAACCCGTTTCGCAGGCGTCGCTCGCGGCCGGCATCGCGCTGATCGATGCCGTAAGTGTTTGGCTTGGCGACACAATTATCGGGCTGCATTGGCCGAACGATGTCTTCGCCGCTGGCCGGAAACTGGCGGGCATCTTGATCGACGTCTTGCCCGATGGTCGGCACATCGTGGGGGTTGGCTTGAATGTGAACAACACATTTTCCGCCGCGCCGGATGAAGTGCGATTGCGCGCCACGAGCCTGATCGAGCTGTCGGGGCAAACCCTCGACCGTACGGAGATCTTAATTTTATTTCTTCGAGCCTTCGAAGGTATGCTTGCGCAACTTGCCACGAATCCTGCGGAACTTGGCTGCCGCTTTGATCGGTGCTGTTTGCAGATCGGTCACGACCTGACCATTGAACTGGCCAACCGACGCACCACAGGCCGCTGCGCGGGCATCGCCCCTGACGGCGCGCTTCTGCTCGACACCCTAAGCGGCCGCCAGAAGTTTTATTCCGGCGTGCTCCGCTAGGACGTATTGCAACGTCACAATCAACGCCGTCGCCGCTCGTGCTCAGGGTTCCGACGGGTTGCCTGTCGTGCTTCTTTGTTGAGCAGGTCGAGCTTTCCCGCCTGACCCGCGGTACTCAGAGCTTGGGCAAGATGATCTTGGGCTCCGGCGGCAGGACGACGGGGATCGGATTGGGGACGGGAATGATGTGCTGCTCGGGCTTCACGCCCAAGTCGTTTTCCAGCTCCCATTGAGCGAGCAGCTCCCACGGCGTGCCTTTGTTCTTGTCGCGGCAGCGCTCGAGCAGTCGTTTCGCCTCCTGCATCCGCGTTTCCAATTCGGCGTCTTTGGTGAAAAGAGTCGGCGAGCCTTGGAACGTGAGATAGTTCGTTGTCGGCATGAGATTGCCAGGCGTGATAATCCACCGGCACGCAGCGGCGTACTCGCGGTGGCGAATGCTCATCGCCAGCAACCTGCCGTGCGTCAGGTCGTACCATGCCCGCCAGCGCGGCGATGGTTCACTATCGTACTCGCTCGGCGAGATTCCCTTCTTAAAACTGAGCAGCGCCTCTTCGATCACCCCCGCGGCCGTCACCACGTGCGGTACTTGCGATTGCAGTTCGGGAAGCAGAAGTTGCCGGAACTCGGCCGGAGTGCGATAGTCCGGCCCCGTCTCGCGATACGGATAGCGTGGCTGGCGATAATTATAGAACTGCATCTTGGGGGGCGCCAGATTGACCGGCTGATACGTCTTCATCACCGCCTCCCAGGTCGCCAGTCGCAACGGCCGAGACTTGATGCTCTTCAAGATCTCCTCGGCGTTCCCGTAGTCCGGGAAATATGGCTTCATCGCCTCCAGACTGAAAGGGCCCTTATCTTCCGGACGATCGAGCAGCGTAAACGTGCCGCCGGTTTCCAGTGCCAGTCGTGTGAGCGCATACGGCCCCACCCCCGCAAGCAGCCGCTCGCGAAGCGCTCCTCCGTACCAAGGCATGCCGTCGGCGATCATGCCGCCGGCAAAGTTGCCCGCGCCGCTAGAAGTATCAAACCAGTACGGCAGCATCACTCGTTCCGGCAGGCACGAATCGGGCCCTCGCGTCACCGGCAGCAGAAACTTGAAACCGCTGGGCTTGTCGGTCCAGTTTTGCAATCCGCGATCGCTGCCTAGCACGCTGGACGGACCCACGACGTGAACCATGGCGTTGATCTTGTGGCATTGGGCGATCGTTTCCTCAAGCAGCGCGTAGTCGTCGCCCGACTCATCGGTCCAGACCACGATCCGCAATCGCCCACGGGCCTTCGACGCGTACTTCTTCAGGCAGAATTGAACAGCGGACATCACATTTTCGAGACCGGTGGGGTCGATCGGCATGGCGCGCATCGCCTGAAGTGTTTTGGTCGTGAACCTGGTGGACTTTTCGACCTCGAGCGAATAGCTGCCGTAGGCCACTACCGCGCTAATGAGCCGGTGCTTGTAACGGCCGCGATCGGAAGCTTCCTCGTAGAAGGGCGCAAGTTGCGACGCCAGTTTCTGGCGGTCATCGTACAAGCTGATCGAAGCGTCGAGCAGCCAGACCAGAAACACGTCGCCATCCTGCAAGTCGCCGCGCAGATCCGCCACCACTCCGGTGGCGGCGGCGGCCACGCCGTCCGCGGACCGCACACCATCGGCCGCGCCGCGACGGCGCGGGCGTTTCACAGGTCTCCCGGAGCCGCCCCCTTCGCTCCAATCTTTCATCAGCGATCCACGGTCGAGCGATGCCAGCTCACTCCCCGGCAGACCACCGCCGCCCGTACCACCGGGCCCGCCGCCGCTGCCCACGAAAGGCCCGGACCCCGTGAACTCAGCCACGCCGCCGCCGTTACTCGATCCGCTTGATTCCACCAGGCTGCTCATGGCCGCGGCCGTCAGCGAATCGTCGGAAATGGCGGTTGATAATCCGGTGGCCGATCCGCTGGGATCGCCCGCCGGCGGCGCCAACTGGGTCAACGGCTCCGGTTCGCCCAGATCGGGTGTCGAAACGAATTGGCCGGAAACGGTTACGCCAACGTCACCCGTGCCGGTTTCGGTGTTGTCCAAAAACCATAGCATGAGCACCAGGACGACCGTGAAGTGGACCACCGCGGACGTGCCCCAAGAGGCCGAGCTTTCAAACCAGGCCGCGCACGTACGCCACAATGAAACGGACGGCGGCTCGGCAGCGGGTGGCGCCGATGGAGATGGAGCAACCTGCGGTGGTCTATCCGCAAGGGTTGCTGCCGCCAAACCGCTGGGCTGAACTTCCGGAGATGGGCGGGATTGCGTGAGGCGCGCGGCTTTGGGGGGCAACTGCGGGGGCTTTACTGCTACTTGCCTGGGCGCAGCACGAACAACCCCTTTCGAAATGGGTGCGACCGCATCGTCGGTGGTAGGTTTCTCCGCCATCTCGTGCCAATCCCGGACAGTCATGCCAAGACAAATGTCTCACAAAGAGCGCGCACCCCCACCGACAATACAGCCGTTGCTTGTGGTGCTATTCGTGAGCCGGTCAAGGACTTATTCATTCTATCCACCGGTGGTGGTTATTTCACTAGCAGCAGTTAACGAGTAAATCCTCTGAATTTTCACCACGCGACGAGAAAGACTCTGCCCGGCTGAATTTCGGCCAGGTCAACTAACGTCGAAAGGCTTTGCTAGAGCCGATCCAACGTATCGATCCAACGAGCGAGTTGGTTGAGCTCCTGAGCGTTCAAGTACCGAGGCGCGTCGCTGGTTTCGACCTTGGTGATCGGGTACTTGAGGCTGCCGAGCTTTTTAAGCATCGCGGCGACTTGCCTGGTGAAAGGGCCTTGCCTGGCCTGGGCCGACCAAATCTGCAAGCGCTCCACCGGGTTGGCATCCGGCGGCATGAGTCCCGCTGGAATCGGCGCATCAACAACCGCCACGCCGCGCACGACATCCAAGCTGCCGAAGGCAAGCACATAAGCCAACGCGCCGCCCCCTTCATGTCCGTGCGCCACGACACGCATCGAATCAATCTCGTAGGTCCTGATCACTTCATCGAGTACACGCCGCGCAAATTTCGCCTCGGCCGGTTGCCACTCCGTTTTCTCTTTCGGCTGGGGAGCCACGACAATCAGATCAAGCGCCTCGCAAAGCGGTCTCCACCGCGCCACAATGTCCTCCTGCTTCCAATCGGCCGGCGACGAGAACCAGACCACCACGCCATGCGGAATCTCCGCACGATACGTATCGGGCACGTAAGCGAAGGCCTGATTGGGAAACTCAGCAATCGTGATTGGTACTACGCCCCGTTTCGGTTCAGCCTTTGCCGCGGGACGGTCGCCTTCGTATGCCGGCGGCAGCGAATCGGGAATCTCCTCGGGCAACCGACTGAGCACAACCATCAGCCTGAGCGTTTCGGCTCCGCGACAAACGACGACTTCGGCGTTGTCCTCCGGCAGGAACTCAGCGAGCCGTTCGGCCAGTTTTGTGGCTGACGTGATCTCGGCTCCCGCGAAGGAAACGATCTGGTCGCCCGGCTGAATACCCGCCGCGGACGCCGGGCTTAGCGGATCGACGAAGCGTACGAAGAGACCTTCCGGTTTTCCGGCGACGGGGCGGCGGGGCAGAATGCCCAGTAGTGGAAACTCATAGGCGGCCAGCTGGTCGACCAGCTCGACTTCGGCCTCGATGCGCACGTTCTTCTCGCCGCGGAGGACGGCGATGCTGATATTGTCGCCGGCATACAGCGGCCCAACCTGCTGCTTGAATTCGGATTGTCGCGATATCGGCTTCCCAGCAACTTCTACGACCACATCTCCGGCGCGAAGACCCGCCTTGAAAGCGGGCGAGCCAACGCGCGCCACGGCAATCTCGGCGGGCATGGTAAATGGATCGGCGCCTTTGAGACCGATGCCCAGGATGCCCGGTTTCAAATCCCCCTTTTGCCATCGCGGCAGGACTGCCTGGATGTGTTCGAGCGGAACTGCGAAGCCGATGCCCGAGTCGTACAGCTCCGATCCGCGGCCTTGCATCATGTCGGGACCGAGGGACGTAAGCACGCCGAACACGCGACCGGAAATATCGACCAGCGGACCACCATAGTTGTTGGGAGAGATCTTAGCGTCGGTCTGAATCGCCTTTCCCCAGATGCGGTCCAGGGCGCTGATTACGCCGATGGAAACATTCGGGCGATCATCTTCATAGGCCCGGCCAAGGGCGATGGCCCATTGGCCCACGCGTGTTTGTTCCGCCGGCACCGGTTCCGGCACAGGCAAGGCTTCTTCGACCTCAATTTTGAGCAGCACCAACTTGCGGCTGAAATCGCTGGCGACCAGCCGGGCGCCGACGCGTCCCTTGCCGGGTAGGGTCACCAGAATCGATTCAGGCCTGGTCGCGAAGTTAAAGTCGCTGGCGACGATGTAGCCATTCGGGGAAACGATCAGTCCCGTGGTAGGGCCGGCGCCGATCTGCAGATCTCCGACGCGATCCACCGTGCCGATTGAGTCAATGCGAACGACCGCAGGTTCGACATGTGCTGCGGCGGCCTTGATGGCTTGTTCTTCAAGCAGCACAAGATCGTCCTGGGCGCGAGCAGCCAGATCGAACGCGGTAATGACAAAACCGCAGGCAATGAAAAACAAGGCTCGTTGCTGAATCATCATCAGGGCGAGTGCGTCGCAAGCGAGCGCGGTTAAACCTATTGCTCTGAGCTTTCCACCACGGTTTCAACTAATTCCTGGCCGCGTTTCACGATCCATTTCATGGGTTCGGCGCGGTCGGTTCGGCTGAGAACTTCATGGACGGACTGCACGGAATTCACGAGCGTGTCGCCGATGAAGATGACCAGATCGTCGCGCCGAAGGCCCGCTCTTGCCGCGGCAGTGTTCGGCCGCACGTCGTCGATGAAGGGGGGCGTGTGATCGAGCACGTCGGGCACCAGCGTCAGGCCGAGGAACTGCAAATTGTAAGCGTTCTTTGGCGCAAGCTGCTGTTCGCTGTCCTTCGGCGCCCCCTTGCCCGACAAGATGGCTTCGATCGACGGCTTCAGTTCTGAGACAGGCACCGCGTAGTTCAGCCAAGCGCCGTTCTGGGCGTTGCGAAGTTCCTTACCCAGCAGGCCCAGCAGCTCGCCGCGATAATTCACGAGGTCCCCGCCGGCGGCGCCGGGATTATTCGTCATGGCGTCGAGCACATACACGGGTCCGCGATACGGTGTCTCGAACGCTCCGCGGCGGGCATCGAGCCGGGTGCGCGCCATGACCACTCCGCGCTGCACACTCACCGGCTCTTCACCCATTGCGACTCCAAACAAATTGGA
The DNA here is from genome assembly GCA_005773095.1 of Planctomycetaceae bacterium. Taxonomy (GTDB): domain Bacteria; phylum Planctomycetota; class Planctomycetia; order Pirellulales; family PALSA-1355; genus SXHT01. Next base: position 3,590 of record SXHT01000279.1, on the reverse strand, counting down.
AAGCGCCAATACCCGTGTGCCGGCTTCAGCCGTGCGCGCGGTGGCGAGATCGAAGTGCGGCAGCTCGGACCCGTCGATCTTAAGCACCGCGATTTCCATGCGCGGATCAGCGCCGACGAGCGTCCCTTGATACTTCCGACCGTCGTCAAGGGTAACCTTCACCAGATCGGTGTCGAGCACGTAGCTCCACGACGTTAATACGTGTCCCTCGGCGGAAATCAAGAAACCGCTCTGATAGGGCTCCAAGCCGCGCACGCCTCCGGCGCCGTAGATTTTCACAACCTTGGGCAGCGCGTCACCGAGCACCTCATGGTGCCACTTGGCCGCGCCCGCACTGCCGGCCAGTGACAGCACCCCCGCGATGAAAGCAAGGCGATAAAGCTTAGGGTCCGGCATCGTTCACTCCTGGCCCGCCGAACGTGAAGTGCCGGCATTGAAACACGTTATAAACAGCGTCCGAAAATCGGACTTCCATGCGCTGCGGCCACATCCGACCTTCCACCTCGCGGTAGTCTCCCAGGTGCAGCTCGCAGGGATCGGACCCATCATCGGCAAACGTCTCGACCAGCGCCAGGGATCCATCGGTCACGTCGAAATAAAACAGCACATCGACACCCCCGTAGGATGCGGAATAAACGTCGGCCAAAGGTGAAGCGGGACTGAAGCTGGTGGGCGGATCATGGAGGGTTGAGCGATAAAGAGGCATCGTGCCCAGATAGGCCAGATCGCCGAATCGTTCCGGCCCGACGGTGAGCAGCCGCCGCCAAAGGCCCATCGTCACCAGCAAACCACCACTGCCGGGCGGATCAAACGATTCGCTCAAATCACCCTTGATCGGCGTCTTCAGCCTGCCGCCGGGCATTTGAAGGGCGCTTTCCTCGGCAGAAATCTCAAACGCAAAATCTCCCCCCCCCGCGAGCGTGCCCGAAATTTTCCAGTTGCCGACCAATCCCTCATGGTCGCCGCGCGCCACGAAGGCCTTCCACACGCGATCGCGCTCAACCCGGTTGAAGTAATAATTCACGTAACCGCGTTTGGCCTCGTAGTGCTGCTTGACGATCTCGGCAAGCGGCTCGGCCTTCGGCTTGAGGCCGGGAAACGGCAGCTTGGGGGGCTCCTTGCGCTGCGGCTTGTCCGGCTCGGGTATCTCGGGAGGTAGCTTCTGATCTGGCGGATCATCCTGCTTGTCACCGTGGGGTGAAGCGGCCAGCCTGGCGGCCATCGCATCTAAATCCGCCTTGGTGTGAACGCCCGCCAGCCGGACCAGCACATCATGCATGGCCGTCTTGTGGCGATACGAAAGCGGAACCTTCCAGCCCTTGGGAAAGATACCCAGCACATTCTTGAATGCGTTGGCCGAAATCATGGATCGGCCGCCGAACCGCAGGATTTCGTCGCCGAAGCGGATTCCGCGGCGCAGCGCGTCGCTGTCGTCAAGGATGTCATCGACGGTCACCCGGCCATCATCGCTGACGACGCGCGCTCCCAACGTGGCATGATCCACAAGTCGTCCGGCCTTCAGGTGGCCAAGAAAGTGCTTGATCTGATTGATCGAAATCGCGTAGCCGACGCCAACGTTCACGCGACCTCGCTTCTCAAACGAACCCCGGCCGTTTATGCCGATCAAGCGGCCGTCGGCGTCGAACATCGGGCCGCCCGAGTTGCCCGGGTTGATCGCCGCATCGGACTGAATACAGTCGGCATATTCAAGCAGCGTGCCAGACGGATACTGATAGCGATGCACGCCTGAGACAACGCCATAACTGACCGTGGGGGTGAAATCGGTCGCGAGCAAGAAAGGATTTCCGATCGCGAAGCACGAATCGCCGACCCGCACCTGATCGCTATCGGCGAGTTCCGCAGACGGAAAGTCGCTACGGCCCAACAATTTAATGAGCGCCACGTCGCCGGTCGGATCAAGTCCCACCAGCACCGCGTCGTAGAGTTTTCCGTCGGCCAGGCCGCACTTCATGCCGATGCCGCACTCGCTGGTCACGTGAAAGTTCGACAGAGCGTAGCCGTCGCGTGAAATCAGCACACCGGAGCCGCCGCCTTGGCCGTTCGAGGCAAAGATGGCCACCACGGATTGACAAATGCGTCCGAGAACTTCCACGCGATCGGCTTCGGCCTGCAATACCGCCGGAGGAACTTCGGCCGATCCGCTCGATGTAACAACCATCAGGCAAAGTGCCGCCAGCGCGCCCACGTGGCGGACGGCACCCACAGCGCACCCGGTCATTAAACCGCCTGCCGGCCTTCGAAAGTCGTTTGCAAAAATAGTCATTTCGTGACTCGCGCTTCGCACAAGTCCAGATGATCGGCGACATCCTGGCCTTCGCCGAAATCGGCCACGATCTCCAATCGCTTCACGCCCGAGATAGCCAACTCGAGCGCATGGGCGGCTTCGCTTCCGCGGATGCTCCCCTTCCATAATGACTTGCCGTCCCCTTGAATCTCGAGTGCCACGTCACCCCCCGCTGCGCGGGCCGCGTCGTCAATGCCCGCCAGAGCCTTGAACAGGCGAAATCTTCCTGGCAATCGGTAGACGACCACCGATCGACTGTGCATCGCGATTCCTTTGCGATACAACCGCCCGTCCAGTTTGAGCGGATTTCGCTCCAGTCCAACATCGCGACGCAAGCGATAGAACTCGTTTAACGAGGGGATCGGCTGCTGCGGGCCAAAAAATGGCTCGTGCGTGAACGACTCGGGGTCGAGATCGCTTAAGTACAGCACTTTTCCGGAAGAGAAATCGAGCTGCGCGACGTCCGACAGCGAGACGGCAGTTGTGAAACCCAGGGGTGTGGCCACTTCCAGCTTGCCCGCATCGAGCTTAACCGCGCTTGCCCTGAAACGCGAGCCATAAATGTCGGTTACCGTGCCGACGATCTCGGGAAGCTCGTCTCCGGCGGCGTGGGCAAATACCAGCCCCGCGACTTTGGACCTCTTCACTTCGAGTGTGTCGCCGTCGAGCGTAAAGGCAACCGTCTCGGCAGTGACATCTCCGACGACGCCGTCCGTGGAGTCCATCGCGCCTTTCTTGCGAGTGACAAGCAAATCTCCCGCGGGCTGACCGGCGATAAATTCGTTCCACTGCGCATCGAGCTTCTCGGAACTTTCGGCCGTATCGAAGAACCGCACGTAGCGCAGCGCCTTAACCGGCATTTCGTGCGTGGCCCCTCCCATCACGCGGATCCTGGCATTCCCGTTCGCCGATTGAAATTCCGCGGCCGCGATCCGAGAGCCGTCGCTCAATTCCACCAGGACTGCGGGATTCTCGCGTGGCTGAGCGATCTCCTTCGCCGAGGCGCTGAGCAAGTCCTTGAGATTCAGGTCTTTCTTGCCGTCCGCTTGCTCGACGACCAGCGTCTGATCGTCGAGGGCCGCGATCGCACCGCTCAGACTCCCGCCGTCGAGGGTTTGAACATCGAACTGCGGAGCGCCAAGAACGGCTATCAGCACGAAAGTATTCATCATACGCATTCCAAAGCGGCCATCATGCCCCTTGACGACCCCCACCAGCCGCGATGGATGCATCGCTCGAAGGGCGTTCGTCACGCGGAGCGTGACCGCGGCACCAGGTTATTCCT
>SXHT01000278.1 GCA_005773095.1 Planctomycetaceae bacterium | reverse complement strand
GGCGACCTGACGGTGCAGCAGGCGGGCGAGCAGATCTTCCAGCGCATTATCGCGGTGGCCTCGGGAGAGCGGACGATGAGCGAAGAACATGGCATGGGCGAGGATGAGTTCGCGCCTTGGATACTCGGGCCGACCATGTAGCTTCGCTGCGAGCCGTCGCATGCCGGGCGTATTAAAAATCAAAACAGACGCAGGAGACAGGATGGGCGACAAGAAAGACGCGCCGCGCCGCAGCCAGGCCTGGTTCGGCCGGCAGGACCGCGACGGCTTCATCTACCGTTCATGGATGAAGAACCGCGGCATTCCGCACGACCAGTTCGATGGCCGTCCCGTCATCGGCATCTGCAATACCTACTCCGAACTGACGCCCTGCAACTCCCATTTCCGCACGCTTGCCGAACAGGTCAAGATCGGGGTCTGGGAAGCCGGCGGGTTTCCGCTGGAGTTTCCGGTGATGTCGCTCGGCGAAACCCTGCTGCGACCCACGGCCATGCTGTTTCGCAATCTCGCCAGCATGGACGTCGAGGAATCGATTCGCGGCAATCCGATCGATGGAGTCGTGCTGCTGTGCGGCTGCGACAAGACGACGCCATCGCTCGTGATGGGCGCCGCGAGCTGCGACCTGCCGGCGATCGTGGTGTCGGGAGGACCGATGCTCAACGGCAAGTTTTGCGGCCGTGACATCGGATCCGGTACCGATGTGTGGCGGTTCAGCGAAGACGTCAAGGCCGGCCGGATGTCCATGGAGCAGTTCCTGGAAGCCGAAGGGGGCATGTCCCGCTCGGCCGGAAGCTGCATGGTGATGGGGACCGCGTCGACGATGGCGTCGATGGTCGAGGCCCTCGGACTAACGCTGCCTTACAACGCCGCGCTGCCGGCCGTCGATGCTCGCCGATACGCGCTGGCGCATGCCTCCGGGCGCCGGGTCGTGGACCTGGTCCAGCAGGACGTGCGCATCTCCAAGATCCTCACGCGGGAGGCGTTCGAAAATGCCATTCGCGTCAACGGCGCCATCGGGGGCTCGACCAACGCGGTCATTCACCACCTCGCGATTGCGGGCCGCGCGGAGATCCCGGTCTCGCTGGACGACTGGGACACGCTGGGACGAGACGTACCGACGCTGGTCGATCTCATGCCCTCGGGACGCTTCCTGATGGAAGACTTCCATTATGCCGGGGGATTGCCGGCGGTGCTGCGTGCACTTGGAGAAAATGGGCTGCTCCATCGCGATGCGCTCACGGTGAGTGGGCGCACGGTGTGGGAGAACTGCCGCGAAGCGCCCACCTGGAATCAGGACGTCATCCGCCCGCCCGCCCGTCCGCTCACGGCCCACGGCGGCATCGCCGTGCTGCGCGGCAACCTCGCGCCGGATGGGGCCGTGCTGAAGCCGTCGGCGGCGTCCCCGCATCTGATGCGTCATCGTGGCCGCGCGGTCGTCTTCGACAACATCGAGCATTACAAGGCGCGCATCGCCGATCCCGGGATCGACGTGGATCCGACGTGTGTTCTCGTGCTGAGAAACTGTGGACCCGTGGGGTCTCCGGGCATGGCCGAGGTCGGCAACCTGGGTCTGCCGCCCGCGCTCTTACGTCAAGGTGTAACCGATATGGTCAGGATTTCGGATGCGCGGATGAGCGGGACCGCGTACGGCACGGTGGTGCTGCACGCGTGCCCGGAGGCCGCAGTGGGCGGCCCGCTCGCCCTCGTGCGCGACGGCGACATCATCGAGCTCGACGTCGAGGCCCGCCGGCTGCGTCTGGACGTTTCCGACGAGATGCTCGAGCGACGACGATCGGAGTGGACGCCGCCGGGAACCTTGCAGAGCGGTGGGTATCTCCAACTCTACCTGCGTCACGTCATGCAGGCCGACAAGGGCGCCGACCTCGACTTTCTGCGAGGCTGTCGCGGCCACGCAGTACCGCGTGAATCGCATTGAGGCATGCCAGCTGGCGGCTGGCAGCTTGCCCCTGACTGCAACGTCCGCTCTCACGCGCCGCCGGGGTACTGCGGGCTCAAGAGATAGCGCAGGCTGGCTGGCATCCGCGCGTAGGTGACATCGTCCATCCACGCAGGCGTCTTTTCCGCCAACCGGCCGAATGCTGTCTGTCAAGCAGACGCCCCATCTCGCAACGGAAAGCCATGAAAACTAGGATGATACCAAACACCGTCCATCCTGCGGTCATGGATGAAATCCGATTTGTTTTCATTTCCTGTATGCCCCCATTCCGGAACTGACCGTGCAGGTTCCGCTGCGGAAGGCTCCCCGGAAAGTGACCTCCCTGGAAATAGGCGCTCTGGTGTTCATCCTTGCCGCACCCGGCGCGAAGGTGGCCGCCGCAGGCTGCACCACCATCGCAAGCTTCGCGCTGCCGCTGGAATGGAATGACATCATGGACGTCGCATTCAACTGGCCTTCCGCGGGCCGGGAAGAAACGCATTGGTGCGAGCAACGTAAGCAGCGTAGTCGGGTCGGCGGTCGGCGATCGTGCGTTCGAGAAGTCGTACGCCTGACACCCTCAAGAGCAGGAACGACATTAATAGCGGACTGAAAACAGTGACGCCGGCGCCACCTGCCGCGGCGATTAGATACAGTCCCCACCAAACGCAGAAGTCGCCAAAGTAATTGGGGTGCCGGGTGTACCGCCATAAACCGTGGTCCATAACTCGCCCCGCGTTGTTTGGATTCAGCTTGAATCGCATGAGTTGCCAGTCGCCAACGGTCTCGAAGAACAGGCCGAAACCCCAAATAGTGATCCCAGCCGCGTCAATCCAGCCGGGCGGAACAGATGAATTCAGCGCCGCGGCGCACTGGATCGGAAACGACACAAACCAAAGAATCGCTGCTTGCAGCAGGAATACAGCAAAGAGACTCATCCACCAGAATCGACTGCCGTAATGCGATCGCATTGCCGCGTAGCGGCGGTCTTCGCCATGTCCCCGGTTGCGCCACAACAGGAAAAGTGACAGGCGCAGGCCCCAGATGGTCGTCAAGCTGGAAAGGGTTAGGACGCGCAGCGAGGCCGGTGAGTTCATGAACCAGGCGACCCAAGCCACAATGACGAAGCCCGTTCCCCAAAACGGATCGACGATGCTTACGTCGCGCCGAGCCGTTCCAACAAGCCAGAGCGCGGTCATGGCGGCCGTGATCACAATCAGGTTGGTGACCAATGTTTGGGCCAAGGAAAACATACACAAGTAGCCTCACATGTGGCTTTTGATTACGAGGCTGCACGATGTTCCATCACGTAATGCGATACAAACCATTCTTCACCATCCGCAAAGCCGAACAGTTCGGACACGGCCAGGAAAAACATCCGCCAGCGGTTCAGCCAGCGGCGCGCATCGGTCGAGCCATATGCCATTGCCAAAATCGGCAGTACGTTGTCGCGGCGGCGGTCCAGGTTGGCAAGCCACGCCTCGGCTGTTCGCCGGTAGTGCCGACCGCTCCAAGAATATTGCTGAGATATCGTTAAGGCACGATTGAATTGGCTCAGGAGGTTGGCGCTGGGCATGATGCCGCCCGTGAAAAAGTGGCGTCCCATCCAATTCGCCGCTCCCGCCGTCTCGAACGGGTACGACAAACTTCGATGGCAGAAAATGTGAACGAACAATTTTCCTCCCGGTCTGAGCCACGATGCGACACGTTGCAGCAGACAATCGTAGTTTCGCATGTGCTCAAACATCTCCACGGAGACAACGCGGTCGAACGATTGAGCGCCCGGTCCGAACTCATTCATGTCACACATGATGACCTGAACGTTCGTCAAGCCGCGCGACAAAGCCTCAGCTTCGATGAAGCGCCGCTGATTAAGGGAGTTGGAAACCGCCGTGATCTGGCTGTAGCGGAACCGCTCGGCCATCCACAAGGTAAGCGAGCCCCAGCCGCAACCCAGATCCAGAATTTGCTGGCCGTCGGCGATATCTGCACGTTCACACGTCAACGCCAAGGCGGCCTCTTCGGCTTCGGGTAGCGTGGTCGTATCGCTTGGAAAAAAACAGCAGCTGTATTTACGCCGCGGACCGAGAACAGCAGCGAAGAACTCTGGCGGCAGCTCATAGTGCTGCTGGTTTGCCATCTCCGGAACGAGTGCGATTGGGCCTGAACGCATTGATTCGAGAAACACCGCGCGCGATGGGTCGGTCAAGGCGCCGAAAGCTTGGCGCGATTCTCGAACACGCTCGCGACAGACTCGACGGATCGCCATGCGCGTCACCGCATCGGGAACAATCCCTTGTTCGATCGCTTTGATTCCGAGGGCCGTAATGTTCATGCAGTACTCCACTCCTCGCATACTGATCGCTCGCAATGCGATCGAGCAAGGGACCAGGATATATCGGCGCGATTCAGCTCCGCAGCATGGTTGCCGCCCGGATCGACCAGGTCGCGTCGGCATTCCGGTTTGTCAAACTGAATCTGTAGCACCCCGACATGCCGTTCCTCGAACGCGGCTTCGCAATAACAGAGGTAGTAGTTCCATAACCGGATGAACTCTTCCGAGTACCCCAGTCGCCGCACGTCGTCGAGCCGCATCTGGAAGGCCTTCCGCCAACGTCGCAAGGTCTCAGCGTAGTGCGGAGCAAAGTCTTCGGCATGCACGAATCTCAGGTCGGTCGCGCGGCCGATGGAAGCCAACATTGCGCCGAGCGACGGCAGGCATCCGCCGGGAAAGACATATCGTTGAATAAAGTCGACCGATTTCAGATACCGCCCGTAGCCGCGTTCAGGCATAACAATCGCCTGCAAAACCAGCGAGCCATCTGGCCGGAGCAATCTGCCGCACTGGCGAAAGTATTCCTCCAAGAACCGATAACCAACTGCTTCGATCATTTCAATGGAGACCAGCTTGTCAAATTGGCCGCGCAAGTCGCGATAATCCTGCTGCAACAGCGTGACCTGGCTGGCCAACCGCGACTCCTTGATACGCTGCTGTGCGACTTCGAACTGTTCCCGCGAAATCGTGGTCGTTGTTACGTGGCAGCCGTAGTTCTTCGCTGCGTGGATCGCAAAGCCACCCCAGCCGGTGCCGATTTCCAATACTTTGTCCGACGGCCGAAGACCGAGTTTGCGACACACGCGGTCGAACTTTTCGACCGACGCCTCTCGCAGTGACGCTCCAGGTGCGGGAAAGATGCCACTGGAATACGCCATCGTGTCGTCGAGCCATAGCCTAAAAAAGTCATTGCCGAGGTCGTAATGAGCGCCGATGTTGCGTCGGCTCCCTGTGCGCGTGTTCGCGCGCCACCAATGGAAGATATGATGTCCATAGCTCGCGAGTTTCGCCAGGCCGCCGTCGAGCAGTCTCGCGGAATCGCGGTTCCGCAGGAAGATCCGAAACAGACTCGTCACATCGTCACAGTCCCAATCGCCGCGCAGATACGATTCGGCGACCGACAGTGTTCCGCCCAACACGGCTTGCCGAAAGAATCGCGGACGGTGCACCAGCATCGTCGCCTGCAAATCGGCGGGCTGGCCAAGCGTCGATGATCCGCTCGCATCACGCACCGTAATTTCGCCACGACTTAACCCGGCCAGTTGATTCGTCACAACTCGTCGGGCCAGACGGTCGAGGAAGCTGAGGGGAACTGGGACAGTTTGATTTGCCGCAGGAGTGTTGCTCATGAGGAAACTTTCTGTAGTCCTTGTTCTTCCGCTCGGACGATCGAGCGAGATGAATTCAAGTGGAGAACGGCCTGGTCCAACCGGTTTCGGCGGCCTGCGTTCGATGTGGGATGTGGAACGAACGGTACTCCCTTTCGCCACAGGCGAAAAGCTTGCCAGTAGATTCCGGCAAACACTTGAGTGGTCATCAGCGGATATCGGCACAGCGCCCGCGCCAGTCCGCTGCCGTTGAGCGGACGGCGGCGCAATGTCAGCATGGCGTCGAAAACCGGATTCAGATTGGTCGCAGGTTGTTCGTGGTTCTCGATGTGAATCGCGAGTGATTCGCCTGGCTGCGTTAGCCGAAATCTGTAATCGAAGCCCATACCCAAATACGGCGAGACATGAAGTTCCTTCTTTGCTCTGCTGCTGATCGTGGAACCTTCCTGAGTCCCGACATCGAGCACATAGCAATGCTGTTCGCCCCACGGCGTGTTGGTCACCTCGGCGACGACAGACTCGATTCGCTCATCGGCGTCGAAGCAGTAATAGAGGCTGATCGGGTTCATCGCGAAGCCGAAATAGCGGAAGTGCGTGAGCAGCCGAATCGGACCGGTTGGCCGATGTCCAGTGCGAGCCGCCACCAGGTCGCGGACGGAGTCCGCGAGCGGCTGGTTGGCCGGTCCGAGATGGTCGCTGCGGCGAAACCAAGCCAGGTTTGGTCGATCCGTGGACCACAGCCACCTGCGACGAAACAGCGCCGGCAACTCTTCCAAATCAACGTACATCAAGAACAGTCGATTACGAAACTCGTGATTCACCGGTGCGAATCTCCGGTGCCTAACCTCGCCTTCGTAAATGCAGCTCTTGATGCTCATTCGCCGACTCCGGACAATGACTTTCAACAAGCACTTTTATAGACCGGCGACAAAGGCGACATCAATGTCGATCCGAAACCAGTCTTAGAAACGTCGTGATGAAGCCTGCTCACAACCGCCAAAGCACTTACAACGCCGTCTTCGTGAAAGCCATTTCGCCAATAGGCCCCACAGAACGAAGTGCGGTTTGCGAAGAGTAACTCGGCGTGGCGTGCTTGGGCAATCCGGCGCCGCGTCGTGAACACCGGGTGGTGATATTCAAACCGACGCAGTACCCGCTCGGGCGCAATTCGCAATTCGTCATTTAGCGTCACGCAGAAGGTGTGCCGCGAGCGGACCCCTTGCAGGATGTTCATGTTGTAGGTGACGCTCGCGGGACACGAGTCGTCGCCGTAGAGACGATAGTTCCAGCTCGCCCACGCCCGTCGGGTTCGCGGCAGCAGCGAGATGTCGGTGTGCAACACGGCCACATTTCGCTCGTAAGGAAACGCGGACAGGATTTCTCGCTCCTGCGTCGTTGCTGCTTCGCCAAGAATTCGCAGCGCCTGATCGCTATGACAAGCGAAGATCACGTGGTCGAAGGACTCACTCGGGCCGCCGCGCGGCTGCACCTCGACGCGGTTCGAAGACCGCGACACGCTTTGCACCGGCGTTCGCACCCGAATTCGGTCATGAAAGCTGCGAGTCATCGCCTGGACGTACGCCCGTGAACCTCCCTCGACGACGCGCCATGTCGGCCGCCGAAACACACTAAGTAAGCCGTGATTGTAGTGGAAGTCGACGATGAACCGGATCGGAAACTGTGCGAACTTCCCGATCGGGCAGGACCAGATCGCTGCGCCCATGGGGAGCAGGTAGTACGTGGCAAATTCCTCCGAAAATCGGTGCTGAATCAGGAATTCGTTAACCGTTATCTCGCCGCTGCAATTGGTGACGAGATGCCGCGCCTCGCGATTGAATCGCAGGATGTCGACCAGCATTCGATAGAAGCGCGGCCGCAGCAGGTTGCGACGCTGAGCGAACAGCGTGTTCAGCGAATGACCGTTGTATTCCAGGCCGCTACGTTCGTCGCGGACGCTGAAACTCATCGTCGTTGACCTCGATGCGACCCCGAGTTCATCGAGCAGCCCAATGAAGTGCGGATACGTCCAGTCGTTAAACACAATAAAGCCGGTGTCGATGGCGTGCCGCTCGCCGTCAAGTTCGACCTCAACCGTGTTCGTGTGGCCGCCGATATAGTCGTTGGCTTCGAACACCGTGATTTCGTGTTCGGAGCACAGCCGATACGCCGCCACGAGTCCCGAAATGCCCGCACCAATCACCGCGATTTTCATGGGTGAATCTCAGCGCATTCATGCCAGTCGAAATATAATCAGACAGTGCGCTGAGCGGAACGAGGCGTTTCACGCAGCTCACCCCGCAGCACGCGAACCGACTTGGGAGCTTCAATACCGATCTTGATTCGGTCGCCATGGATCGCGGTGACGACCACGACGATGTTCCCAGCAATACTAATTCGTTCTCCGACCTTTCGGGAAAGAACCAACATTTGTTCATCCTCCTTTGCACCACTACGGGCACACCACAAGTGCGGGCGGAATAACCTCGCTCCTACAAAGACCTCGATAGCTCATTACGGTTCACGGACGGGGGGACTGGCTCATTTTCCTGGCTAATTCACGATAGGCGATCGTTCCGTCAGGAGGCTGTCCAACGTGGTTCCCGGGAAAATGTGCCTGTACTCCTCTATTGGCCCGTGAACGGTTACCGGTAGCTCAGTCTGCAGCATCAGTTCCAATCGCATAGAGCAAAAATCCGGTCGCAACTACGCACAATAGTGTCGCAAGACTGCCCACGGCGAAAATTACCCAGTCATTCATGACGCCGTCCTCCATTGTTGGTTAGCAAGGTTCCGAATGAAAGAATCGACGGAACCCACAGGCCCACGAAAACGCCTTGTTCCTTACTCACCAGGAACCACAGGTAAACCGAGAACAAGAATGAGATGCCCGCGGCGATCAGAATCAAGAGTTTGGCAATCCTTACGTTTTTCATATTTCATCTCCTTCGTTTGATTTTCGACGGCCCTGATCAGAGACTCATTTCCGTGGCTGATCTGTTCCCACAGGTCGCCGCGCGTGCCGACATAACGTTTGGCGATCGAGACGACCAGCCGCAGATTGGCCCGCAGGATTTGGTTCTTGACGGCCACAGCCGCCTCATAGATGGGAGCTTTCCCGGCAAGCCTCCGCTTGGCGCTTCGCGCCGCTTTAGGGACTTGGTGGCGTAAGGTCGCGTCCGTCGTTTGTCCGGCGATGTACAGGTCATGGAAATGCCCTCCAACATCGTTTGTGAAACATGCGTCGGGTAAAGGAAAGGGTCATGGCCGGCGGCGGGGCACCGGCCATGACCACAGAAAGGGGATT
>SXHT01000032.1 GCA_005773095.1 Planctomycetaceae bacterium | reverse complement strand
GCTCAAGAACAAGAACCATCTCGACGATCGCGTGCTGGAAGCGGTGCGGCAACATCTCCAGGCGGACTCCCGCAGGCAATTCAAGCTGGTGGCCAACCTGCCCTTCAACGTGGCGACGCCGATTCTGTGCAATTTGCTCGCAAGTGCCATCGTGCCCAAGTCGATGACCATAACCGTTCAAAAAGAACTTGGCGATCGCATCATCGCCCCGTCGGGCACCAAGGATTACGGCGCGCTCAGCATCTGGTTTCAAAGCCAGTGCCATATTGCGTGGGTCCGCACACTGCCGCCGAACGTTTTTTGGCCCAAGCCCAAAGTCCATTCGGCGATTCTGCACATCGAGCTGGATCCCCTCTTACGGTCTGGCATTCCCGACCTGGCGTTCTTTCAGAATTTCACGCGCTCGATGTTTTTGCACCGGCGCAAGTTTTTGCGCAGCCAACTGCGATTCGCCTGCACCGACTGGTTGGATAAGGGGGAAATTGACGCCATTTTGAGCCAACAGGGGTTGTCGCCTGAGTTTCGCGCCGAGCAACTGAGCGTCGCTCAAATGCTGGCACTTTGCGAGGCGGTTCGTGAGCGGAAGTGCCGTCTCGAAATCTGTCGGAAGAGTCGCTATGATGTTGGCAAGCCACCAGCTTCCTTGCTGTGAGAAGAGCCTATGAAGTTCATTGAAATGTCTGGACAAACCCTATTCAAGATCGTCAGCCCGAAAGAGGCCGAGCCGCTGCACCGGGCGGGCGTGACCGACAACTGCTTGCTGCGCGTCAACCTGCAGGGGGACATCGAGATTCGCCGACGCAACGAGTGGGGCATCATTGGGGGGCTGTTGGGCGATTTCGAACATCGCGTAAGGCAAGCCACCGGATTGGAATGGGTGTAGTTTATGCATCTCGACCATCTCCCCGGTTCGTTTTTCGGCCCCTCGAATCTGGTGGAGCTGTTGCGGCATCGCGCGCTGCACCAGCCGCACGACTTGGCGTTTACTTACCTCGTGGACGGCGAAATCGAAGAGGTGCACGTCACGTATGCCGAGTTGGAACAAAAAAGCCGGGCCATCGCCGCGCAGCTGGAAGCCTTCGGACTCGTGGGCGAACGGGCGTTGTTGCTGTATCCCCCTGGCATCGACTTCATCGCGGCCTGGTTTGGCTGTTTGTTTGCGGGGGTCGTGGCCGTTCCTGCCTATCCGCCGCGGCGCAACCGCAACATGAATCGCATTCAGGCGATCGTGGAGGATGCCGAGGCCAAGATCGCGATGACGGACGCGGCCACGCTGGAACGGATCAAATCCATTCTGGATGAAACGCCCGATCTGAAAAAACTGATCTGGCTGGCGACCGATGCGCTCGACATCCATCTGGCAGAAAGCTGGCAAATGCCCGATGTCCACGGCGATACGCTGGCGTTTCTGCAATACACCTCGGGGAGCACCGGCACACCGAAAGGCGTCATTCTGACGCACGCCAACTTGCTGCACAATTCGGCCTTGATTTCCTACGCCTTTGAGCACACCCGCTCGGGCCGGGGTGTGTTCTGGCTGCCTAGCTACCACGACATGGGGTTGATTGGCGGCATCTTGCAACCGCTGTTTGTCGGCCGTCCGAATGTATTAATGTCGCCGGTGGCGTTCTTGCAGAAGCCGTATCGCTGGCTGAGCGCGATCACTCGCTATCGTGCCACGGTCAGCGGTGGACCCAACTTTGCCTACAATCTGTGCGTGGAGAAGATCACTCCCGAGCAGCTAGCCACCCTCGACCTCAGGTCTTGGAACCTGGCCTTCAACGGCGCCGAGCCGGTGCTGGCTGAAACGCTCGACGCCTTCAGCAAGAAGTTTGCACCATGCGGATTTAATCGCGAAGCGTTTTATCCGTGTTACGGCATGGCGGAAGCGACATTGATCGTTTCCGGCGGTCTCAAGTCCGCCCCGCCCGTCGTGCGCACCTTCGACGGCAAAGCGCTGGAAAACAATATCGTCGTCGATGCACTGCCGGACGAAGACGGCGCCCGAGAGCTGGTCGGTTGTGGTGGCAATCTGCTCGACCAGCGAATTGTGATTGCCGACCGCGACAAGCAAACTTCGCTTCCCGATGATCGGGTGGGCGAAGTCTGGGTGGCCGGGCCGAGCGTCGCGCAGGGTTACTGGAATCAGCCGGAAGCCACGGCCAGCACCTTCCAGGCCTTTTTGCAAGACACGGGCGAAGGGCCGTTTCTGCGGACCGGCGATTTGGGATTCCTCAAGGATGGCGAGCTGTTCATCACGGGGCGGCTCAAAGACCTGATCATTCTTCGCGGACTGAATCACTATCCGCAGGACCTTGAACTTACCGTTGGAAAGTGCCATCCGCAAATCAGGGAAGGGCAGGGCGCGGCATTTGTCACCTGGATTGAAGGCCGCGAACGCCTGGGGATTGTCTTTGAAGTCGAGCGCGGCAAGCACCATGACTTCCCGCAGATCATGGACGCCATTCGCCGTGAGGTGGCGGCCGAGCATGAACTTCAGGTCGAGGCGATTGCGCTCATCAAGGCCGGCAGCGTGCCGAAAACGTCGAGCGGCAAGATTCAGCGACATGCGTGCAAGGCTGGCTTGCTTGATGGCTCGCTGGAGGTGATCGCCCAATGGAGCACTTGGAAGGATGGTCCCGCCCGGCCGAGCGTAGCGCCCCGCATCACGGGCGACCGAGCACTCGGCCCTGCGACGCTCAACGGCGATAGCCTGACGGCCCGCGCGCGAACGCCCGTCCTAGAAGCACCGCAAACGACCGCCGAGGTCGTGCTTGAGCACGTGCGCCGCGTGGCCAAGGAGCGCTCGGTCGGAATGACGCTCGACAGCTCGATCGTCGAGCTTGGACTCGACTCATTGGAGCGGATGGAAGTCGTCGCGTCGCTGGAAGAAACCTTTGGCGGCCGGATGCCCGAAGACGTGCTCATGCAGATCGAGACTTGCCGCGAAGTGGCAAGCGCGGTCGACAAGTACCTGGGGAGCCCGTCGCGGCTGCGAACCGGCGCGCCGCAAGATCGCGAGACTCCCGCAGAGACCTATCAGATCGACCAATTCCCGGAAATCAAGCGTCTCGAGCAGGTCCTTGAAGATACCCAGACCGCCGGCCTCGCCAGTCCTTACTTCAAAGTTCACGACGGCATCCTTAAAGACACGACCTGCATCGGCGGCAAGGAATACATCAGCTTCTCCAGCTTCAATTACCTGGGCATGTCGGGAAACCAGCGCGTGATGGCGGCCGCCAAACGCGCGATCGACGAGTACGGCACCAGCGTTGGCGCCAGCCGGCTTGTCTCCGGCGATAAGACGATTCACCACCAACTGGAGCAGGAACTTGCCGACTTCCTGGGGATCGACGCCACCATGGTGCTTCCCAGCGGCCACAGCACGAACGAATCGACGATCGGCCATTTGTTTGGTCCCGGCGATCTGATTTTACACGACGCGCTGGTGCACAATAGCGTCCAGCAAGGCTCCATCCTCTCGGGTGCGCGCCGGCGCTCGTTCCCGCACAATGACTGGCAGACCTGCGAAAAGCTGCTTGCGGAATTGCGGCCCGCTTATCGCCGTGTGCTGGTCGCCATCGAGGGTGTCTATAGCATGGATGGCGATTATCCCGACTTGCCCCGCTTCGTCGACATCAAAAAACGGCATAAGTCGCTGCTCTACATCGACATGGCCCATTGCCTGGGCGTGATGGGCAAAGGCGGGCGCGGCATCTTTGAACATTGGAATGTGGATCCCCACGAAATTGACATCATGATGGGCACGATCAGCAAAGGCTTGGGCAGTTGCGGCGGCTTCATCGGCGGCACGAAAACGCTCATGCGGTATCTTAAGTACACAACTCCCGCGTTCGTGTTTGCCACGGGAATTTCCCCGGCGGCCACCGCCGCAGCGCTGGAATCGATTCGCATCCTCAAAAACGAACCCGGCCTCCTGGTGACGTTGCACGACCGGGCCCGTCTGTTTCTCGCGCTCGCCAAAGCACACGGCATCAACACGGGCACCAGCGGCGGCACGCCCGTGATTCCCGTCATCTTGGGCAACTCGCTGCATTGCATGCTGGCTTCGCAGAGGATGTTTGAGCGCGGCGTCAACGTGCAGCCCATCTTGCATCCCGCCGTGGAAGAAAAGGTCGCGCGATTGCGATTCTTTATCACCAGCGACCACACCGAAGAGCAAATCCGCTATACGGTGGAAACGCTCGCCGAGGTATTGGCGGCGATCGAACCCCGATACGTATCGCAAACCGGCCACGGCAATGGTTTGCCCAAGGCCGAAAGCGGACGCCAGACGGTGAACGTCGGCCGCTAAGCCGCAAACGGCCGTTAGATTGCCTCCACCGCCTTC
This sequence comes from Planctomycetaceae bacterium, assembly GCA_005773095.1. Taxonomy (GTDB): domain Bacteria; phylum Planctomycetota; class Planctomycetia; order Pirellulales; family PALSA-1355; genus SXHT01. The sequence continues at coordinate 3,449 of SXHT01000032.1, read as the reverse complement.
TCGTACATGCGATAGGTCTTGTATCGCTTCCCCCCCGCGGCGTCGATCGCCCGGTTGATCAGGCGGTTGTCTTCCAGCGTCCAGCTTAGCTCAGCGTTTTCATAACCCAACTCGCGAAAAACCTGGAAGGAGCGCAGGATCAACAATTCCGCGATGCCGCGGCCACGATAGGCATCGAGGATTCCCAATGCCACCAGCCGGGCTGTCTTGATCCGCTTCAGGCCCTTGAGCAATCGTATCAGCCCGATCGGCAGGCCCCAATGAAACAGCCGCCCACCCACGGGCTTGAGGGCTTCGTTGATGTCGGGCAGCGTCATCGCGAAGCCAACCGGCTGGCCGTCGATTTCGGCGGCCAGCAGAAGTTCGGGTCGGGCGAAATGTTTCAGCGTCTTGCCAAAAAATTCAAATTCGGCATCCGTCATCGGGGAGGCGCCCCAGTTGCGGTTCCAGGCTTCATTGAAGATCGGCGCGCAGCGGCGAAACTCGGCGATCATGTTGGCTCGATTGGCCGAGCGAATAACAACCTTGCTGGCCGCCAGCCGCTCGGCCCGTTTACGCCATTCCACTGTCAAATCGTGCGAGCCCGTAAACCAATATGCGAAAAAATCCTTGGCTTTGGCCAACCCGCAGGCTTCGATGAGCTGCCCGTAATAAGGCGGATTGTGATTCATCAGGATCCGCGGTGGCGTGTCAAAGCCGTCGACGAGCAGCCCACATTGGTAATTGAGCGAGAAATCCATCGGACCGCGCAGGCGGTCGCGGCCGCGGCCTGCCAGCCAGATTTCCGCAGCCCCCAACAGCGCTTTTGCGGTGGAAAGATCGTTCATGCATTCGAACATCCCGAATCCGCCCAGATTCTCCTGGTGCCTGGCGTTATAGAGGGGGTCGTCGCTGACGAGCACGCGACCCACGACGTGGCCACCGTCCAGCGCCAGGTAAGCCGTGGCTTCCCCATGCCGGTAGAACGGGTGTTGATGTCGATCGAGAAATTCAAGCCGCTCCAGTTCCAGTGGGGGAACCCAGGCGGGATCTTGACGGTAAATCTGCAAGGGCAATCTGACAAACTGTTTCTGCTCGCGTCGAGTTTTCACCTCACGGATTTCGATCATGGCTGCGGAAACCGCCTGGAGTCTCGACCTGGCGGCTCCCTCCATTCATCAAAAGTGGATCCGCATCGAGATTGGGCAAAAGCAGGCCCCCGCGCATCCGTCTACCCCTTGGCATAGCTCTTGTCAAGAGTCAGGAAAAGATTAGAATCAAAGTTTCGGTCGCAAGGGGACTGTCCCAACCTACCCCAAACAGGTGCATTTGTGCTTACTGAACAAGAGGTCTCTCGAAGCTGGCGGCAGTTATTCAAAGGTGAAGTGAACAGCGATACGTTCTCCAAGGCTGAGACGCTGCTCGACGAATTGCGTCCTGAAAGCCCGTTGCGCCATCGCTTGGGCACCGAACTGGATGAGATTCGCGAAATGAGCCTGCAAGCCAAGTGATGGAACAGGTGATTTTCCCATCGGGCTTCGTCGAAGGCACAAGGGGCGTCGTGGCAGCCAGCCACGACGTCCCTCTTTATTTGCAGCACACGCCGATTGCATCACGCGCTCAGCCTAGCGATTGAATTCGACACCGATGTTCAAACCGTTGATGAACGTCGTTTCGCCTTTCTCTTCGTCGAAGAACCGGATGTGGGGCAGCGAGTAATCGATCTTGTTGCTGGCCCGTTGGACGTTGCCGATCACAATCGCGTTGTAACCCGCCTTGACGGAGAAAGATCTGGTCAACACATAGGTGGCTTGAACTCGCAGTTCTCCCGTCGGCGAGAAGAGGTTTTCTTCCAAGGCGCTTCGTGATTGCACCGGTACGATGAACGGATTGTTTCGCCCGGGTTGATCGAAATACGGGTCAATTATGCCGTCCGGCCCCGGCCCGCCGCCGTAATTGTACTTCAGGTTGGCGTTGGCAAAATTAAAGCCCGCAAGGAAGCGTCCTTCCACGGTCCACAGCCATCGTCCGCGTTGGTTGAACCAGCGGCCGCCGATCTGCGGACCCACGATGTTGTTGTCCCAGCGGCTGAAGATCCGAGTATCTCCCAAGGCGCCACCGCCATCGATATCCGGATCGATGTTCACCCCGGTGCCTTCGAAGGTGAACCGATCAAGGAATTGGAAGTATCGTACCCCGTACAGTAACTCGAAGAATCCACCGTCGTGAAGCTGCGGGGCACGATAAGTTCGCATTAACTCAATGCCATTGAGAGTCACCTTGTTGCGAATTGTCACGTTGCGAAACCGGGGAATCGTCTCCGTGGCGTCGCCGTAGTCGACGAACGGGGCTTCGTTGCCATCGGGGTCGGGCGTGACCGGAAGCGTAAGATCGCCATCGCGTCCGTGATAGCCGTTGCCGTTGATGTCATCGTCGATGCCGTCGAAGTTTACGTCGTAGAAGCCAAACAGCACCATGTCCGGATCGCGGAACATCACCTGCACGTCGTTTGCGACGATGCCTTGATTCTGCGACACCTTGTCGATGATGCTCACCAACCAACCATGATTGGTGGTATCCATGTAGCCCAATTCGTACCGATTACCCCATCCGGGATCACCGGAAACGATACTGGTATCCAAAGAATTCATTTCATTGACCACGACACCCTGCTGGGGAAACGTTGCGGGGTTAGGAATAAACTCACCCGGATTGCCTGGATCCGGAGCCAACGGAATAGGGGGTTGCGCAGTGCCATCGAGGCCAACACGCAACCGCGGGCCCTCCGCTGCAGCCGAGCCGATGTCGGTGGTGTCGGGTCGGCCGATCCACCAGTACAAGCGGTCGTAACTGGCAAAGTAGCCGTAGTTTGGCTTGATGCCATTGCCGAAGTCGCTGATTTCGGCCGGTGCAAACGGCTGCCAGTCGTGGTCAAACTGCACGGGCACCAGGGGGGGCTGACCCCAGCGTCCGTTTTCCGCAGGTCGCGGGGCGGAGTACTGGGCATTGCCGTTGGCGTATTTCGCGCCAATCACATTGTTGTACTGCGGCACAATCGGGTGCCGCTGTGCAACTGCGGCCGCCGGCACCAGCAAGCTGCCCACGAGTGTCAGCCAAATCGTTTTGCGGTTGATCGACATGTATCGCATCTGCCTTGGCTCGGGCTGGAACTTCCGCGCAGTCCCGCCACCACGGAGAGACCGTGCGTTGTTGTGACGGTAGTATCGGTATTGCCGGTGGCGATGGTTCAGCAAGAACGGTAAGATATTCGGAAAACGACGACTGTTGGGGTTCTGACGGTTGTAACGGCGGCGACCAGATAAAATGGGCAAGTTTCCGCACGTACTAGCCGGTCGTGCCGCGGGGGTGACAATCCAGTCGTCGCGAAATTGTCGATCGAAACTCTGCCGGGTATACTTCCATTGGCCACCTGCTCTGCGCCTTTTGCCCGCTGTTAGCTTCGAAGTTTC
>SXHT01000277.1 GCA_005773095.1 Planctomycetaceae bacterium | reverse complement strand
CTTCGCCAGGCAGGAGCATCTGCTCGGCATGGCAACGCCGTATGGATACGACCGGCTGTACATCAATGCAGTGTGGCCGCCAATATCGGCTTTGGCTGAGGTGGAAATACTGGTTCGGTCGTGCTAGAATGAGCATCGAACCAAGGCGTCGATGGTGGCCCAACCCCATCGAGCGTCAAAGCGCGTGGCTGACAATCTCCACGACATTCACCCCATCCGTCCCGCCTTGAGGACAGAATGGCGCATCCTCTCCGACTTCCGCTGGTCGCATGGATCGTCGCGACTCCGCTCGCGGTCGTGGCATCTGACGCGCCACTCACTTTTGAGCGCGATGTCCGGCCGATCCTTAAAGCCAACTGCTTTCATTGTCATGGAGAGGAAGAACACAAAGCGGCGGGCCTCGATCTGCGACTGGTGAAACTGATCGCAGCTGGTGGAGATTCGGGATCGGCGCTGACTCCCGCAGATCCCGACGCCAGCCTGCTGTGGGACATGCTCGCAAGCGACGAGATGCCCAAAGGCCCCAAAAAGTTGTCCTCGGCGCAGAAGGAAATCGTTCGGAAGTGGATTGAGCAGGGTGCGACAACGGCGCGGCCCGAACTTGCCGACCCGGCCGAGGCACGATTCACACCGGAAGAATTGGCGCACTGGTCGTTCCAGCCCGTGGTCAAGCCGCAGGTCCCCGCCGTGGATGGCCACTCTGGCATCGATCCGATTGACGCGTTCCTGTTGGCCCGGATTCATGAGCGCGGCATTTCCGGTTTCTCGGCTCCTGCCGACAAACGGACGCTCGTCCGTCGCGCGACCTTCGATCTGACCGGACTACCTCCCACACCCGAAGAAGTGGATCAGTTCCTGCGGGACGAATCCCCCACCGCTTACGAAGCTTTGGTCGATCGGCTGCTGGCCTCGCACCACTATGGAGAGCGCTGGGGCCGGCATTGGCTTGATGTCGCCGGGTACTCGGAAAGCGACGGCAATCCGAACATGGAACGTCCGCGGCCGAACGCCTGGCACTATCGAGACTACGTTGTGGCCTCTTTTAATGCCGACAAGCCGTACGATCGCTTCGTGCAAGAACAATTGGCGGGAGATGAACTGGCCACCCAGCCGCACGATCTGCGGGATCCGCGAACGGTTGAGCTGCTGACCGCCACGGGATTTCTGCGAATGTCGCCCGATTTCACCGACACCTCCGAAAACATTTCCGACCGCAATCAGGCCGTGGCAGACGTGCTGCGCGTGACAACGTCCTCGCTGCTGGGCATGACCGTCGCCTGCGCGCAATGCCACGACCACCGTTACGACCCGATCTCTCACGAAGACTATCACCGGTTGCGTGCCATCTTCGACCCGGCGATGAATCTGCACGCCTGGAAGAATCCTTCGGCCCGTGAAGTGGATGTGACCACCGCCGAAATGAAGCAGGCCGCCGAAGCGATCGAAGCGCAGGTGCAGGCCCAACTGGCCGAGATCAACCAGCGCCGTCGGCAGCGCGCTCAGGAAATACACGATGCCGAAGTGGCCAAAGTTCCTGAGGCTGATCGAGCGCAAGTCGTCGCGGCGATCTCCGCCGCCGAAGCGGCACGAACTCCGGAACACCGGGCGCTGCTCGAGCGCTATCCGGCGGTAAAGACCGTCGATTTCATCGCGGGATTTCTGGTGGAGTACGACAATCCGGCCTTTCAGAAGTTTTCTCAGGAAGATGCCGCCGCAAACAAACTGCGAGAGACCAAACCGCCGGTCGATCTGCGGATGGTGGTGGCGGAATCGGCGGACAGCCTGCCAGAAACAAAACTCTTCTTTCGGGGCGATCCGGCGCAGCCCCGGCAGACAATTTTTCCCGGCGAGCCGCGCGTCGTCGCGCAGCATCGTGACACTCCCGAGATTCCGCTGAAGAATCCAGCGCTCGCCACCTCAGGACGTCGCCTGGCCTGGGCACGTCGGCTGACCGACGGCACCCATCCGCTCGTGTCACGAGCAATCGTCAATCGTATTTGGAAGTTGCACTTCAGCCGTGGACTGGTCGATACGCCAGGGGACCTGGGGCTCAACGGCGATCGACCCAGTCATCCGGAATTGCTCGATTGGCTCGCCAGCCAGTTTGTCGAAGAGGGTTGGTCGATCAAGCGATTGCATCGGCGGATCCTGCTCACCGCAGCCTATCGGCAGCAGGCGGCGCGCACGCCGGAACTCGATCGAGTTGACCCCGACAATCGCCTGCTCGCCCGGAGGTCGGTCCGCCGCCTGGAGGCCGAAGAGATCCGCGATGCGCTGCTGGCCGTCAGCGGCACGCTTAATGCCAGTCCGTATGGCACGTCGGTGCCGGTGACTCTGGACATCGACGGCATAGCGGTGATCGGCAAACGCACGCTGAACTCGTCTGGAAAGCCAGAGGGCCCGCTCGAACAAGTTGCGGCGGAGCAGGCGCGTCGCCGCAGCGTTTATCTTGCCAACCATCGCGCCATGCCGATGACGATGCTCGATGCCTTTGATCTGCCGGTGATGTCGCCGAATTGCGATTCGCGACGTTGTTCCACCGTGCCCACGCAGTCGCTGATCTTTATGAACGATAAGTCGCTGATCGCGCACGCCGGCGATCTGGCAGATCGTCTGCTGCGCGAAGCACCCACTGGCGAAACCCGTGTTTTTCGCGTTTACGCGCTGCTGTACGCGGCCGAACCCACGGCAGAAGAAACCGCCGCCTGCCTCGACTTTCACGCCCAGCAGGCCGATCGGTTCCGCACCACCGGTGACGCCGCGTGGAAAGAATCGCTGGCCAAAACGCCCGAGGACGCCGAGCGTCGCGCACTCGCATCGCTGTGTCAGGTGCTGTTTTCTGCCAACCGCTTCATTTACGTTGATTGATCATGCCAGGAGAAGTTCGCATGCCGCTCTGCTCGCGACGCCACTTCCTGTACGGCAGTTCGTTTGGCCTGGCGGGCCTGGGGCTGCTCGATCTGATCTCCCGCGAAGCCGCCGCCGATACCGGTCCACCCAGTAAGCCGCAGCTCGAACCGGTACGCTACGATCTCGCGCCGAAGCCCCCGCACTTCGCGCAGCGCGCCAAAGCAATGATCTCAATGTTCATGGTCGGCGGACCAAGCCATATCGATCTGTTCGACTACAAGCCCGAACTCGCACGGCTGGACGGGCAGGAGTTTCCCGGTCAGGTGGCCTACGACAATCCAGCACAGGCCAGTCGTCTGGTACGCGGACCGATCTGGAAATTCAATCATCACGGCCAGTGCGGTATGCATCTGGGCGAGCCGCTGCCGCACCTCGCCAAGGTGGCAGACGACATCACGCTCATCCACTCGATGCGCACCAACATCAACAATCATTCCAGCGTCTTCGCCATGAACACCGGGCAAGGTACCCCTGGTCGGCCTACGCTCGGCAGTTGGCTGGTGTATGGATTGGGAAGTGTAACTCAGGAATTGCCGACGTTTGTGGCGCTCACGCATCCCGATGGTCATCCGTTGTTCGCTGGCGAGAACTGGACGAATGCGTGGCTTCCCGGCATCTATCAGGGAACCGTGGTCCGTCCCACGGAACCACGGATCCTGAATCTCGATCCGCCCGATTATCTCGCCGGCGCGCCGCAGCGCGCTCAACTCGATCTGCTGCGCCGCCTGAACGATCGTCACCTGGCCGCGCACCCCGGCGAATCCGATCTCGCTGCCCGCATCGCCAACTACGAGCTCGCCGCGCGGATGCAGTTGGCCGCGAGGGAAGCCTTCGACGTCTCTGGCGAAACGCAGGAGACGCTCGATTTCTACGGCATTCACAACGACGGCACTCGGGACTATGGAATGCGCTGCCTGATTGCACGCAGGCTCGTGGAGCGCGGTGTGCGCTTTGTGCAGATCTTCGCGGCCGGACAAACCTGGGACCATCACAACAACATCACTATTAACCTTCCGCGAATGTGTACCGCCGTCGATCAGCCGAGCGCTGCGCTGGTGGCCGATCTCAAACGTCGCGGCCTGTTGGATACCACGCTGGTCCATTGGGGTGGAGAAATGGGCCGACTGCCCACCGTGCAGGTTCCGCGCGGGGCCGACGCCCGCGGCGAATCCATCGGCCGAGACCACAACGTCCTCGGCTTCAGCATGTGGGCAGCCGGCGGCGGACTCAAGCCCGGGTACACCCACGGCAGCACCGACGAGTTCGGCCATCATGCGGTTGAAGATGTTGTGTCCCACACCGATTGGTTCGCTACCGTTCTGCACCTCTTTGGACTCGACCACAAACGCCTGAGCTACAAGCGCGAAGTCCGCGAACTCACCCCCACCGACGGCGCGGGCCAGGTGATCGAAAAACTCCTGGCCTGAAGTTGCCGAGACGGCCGTCTCGCTACTGACCCCATAAAGCCGCGACCGCCGGTCGCGAGGAGTGGTCGTTCACTCGCTCGTCGTTGGCGCAAAGAGGCAGGTAAATCGGAGGGTTGCCATTGCCTGAAAACGGATTTATCGGCAGAGGCGGCTGCAAAAGTGATCGTTCATGAGCGACACAAGGATCTGTCCCGAGGGGTGGTTCGAGAAATTTGGCGACTGAGAGTTGGCCGCTTAATCGTTTGCCTCGAACAAGCGATTCACCGCTTGTGCGCCGGTCCTCGCCAGGACGTCGCCGGCGGGTTTTCGGTAATCCGGGTGGCGGGTGTAACGATAAAAGCTACTCATGTATTCCCGGTCGCCGCAGTTAGGCCCATCCGGCAGATAACCGAATGAGATATTCGTGTAGCCGCACGGAATGGTCAGCGGCGCAATGCATTGCCGCCGCACCTGGCGGGCAACGCCCACGAACGGCTCGCCGGGCATCCCGACGACCGCGACATCGCCCAGGCGGAAGACACACGTCTCCATCTCAAGAAAACGCGAGGCGCGATCGGCTTCACCGCTGCGGCGCAATTTCATCGCATAGCTGTTCCACTTCATGGGTGCCGCAACCAGCTTGGCTCGAAACAAAGGACTGAGCCGCGACGTGAAATTCAACCCCACGCAACTGAGCGTATCCTCGTCGCCCGCCTTGGCCCGGCGGACGAAATCCTCCAGCTCGGCGCGCTCGCGCTTCAGCGCCGCCAGGCTTGGAAAACGGCTCAGCGGTACATTGGCGATGTCTCGGGCAAAGCCGAAACTCTGACTGGCCGACGGTTTCAGACTCCGCAGAGCTTTGACATACGTTTCGGCCAACTGCTTCCCCTGCCGTTTGGCCCAGGCCAAATCGGAGGTCAGCAGACCCTTGGAATTCATGTCGCCGGCGCACCCTTGAAGGAACGCCACGGGGACCGGGCCGTTTCTCCGGGCCAAGTGCTCCGAAACAATGTCGCACGCCACCTGTGCGTATTCGCCGCAGACGATCGGGTGCTCCGGATGAAACGCCGTGGCGGGATGGGCGTTGAAGTGCAGCAGGACCAGGACGGGGTCGCCCCGTTCGTCGTGGAGCACGATGACCGGGGCGTGGTCATCGATGTCGCCGTTAAAATCCTTCCCCAAGGCGAGGCGCTCTTCTTCGCGCATGAAATAGGTTGTGCCGTCGGCGCGGCGACCCTTGCGGTTGTAATGGATGCGCCGTTCGTGGCCCATTGCCCAGGACACCGTAACGGGCACAGTGCGATTGGCCAATCCTCGAGCTGCTTTTTCCAACTTCGCAAAAAACTCGCGACCACAAGTCGTCAGCTCCGCCTGTATGTCCCGACGGTATTCTCCCCAGAACGCCGATTGTGGCTCCCACGAGAGGCGCACCGAGCAGTGATTGTGGCTGCTCATGGTCACGACCTGGTCCGGCCGAATGTCCATCGCCCGCGAGATCACGGCGCGAATCCGATTGTACAGACCGAACGTGTGCGTGAGGGTGTGTGAAGCTATCAAACAAAGCTTGTCGCGGTCGGATTCGAAGTAACAGACCGTTACCCGGTTCGGCTCCAGCGCCTGATCGACGGCTTTGCCGTAATTGAAGGATTCCTCGCCCGCGTGACCGTGAACATCGAACGTTCGCACCGCTGCCTTGAACATGCCTTTTTAGTCCTCCCACTGCTGGGGCCAGTATTTCGGCCAGATGCTTGCCCCGGGATTGCACCCGTTGGGATGCCAGATGTCCAGCGGCTGGATGCTCAACTGCCGGCTACACGGCCGGCGCAGCTCAGGGGCCAGCGGCCCGATTTTTCCCGGCACGCCTTTAACCATGCTGTCCGGCGGGACATCCCGAACGACCACGGCGCCGGCGGCGATAAAGCTGCGCGCGCCGATGGTGATGCCCGGCAGGATCGTCGCTCCGCCACCGATCATCACGTCATCTTCGATGGTCGCCCCGCACGGCGTGGGCATCGGCTCCACCCTCCCCGGCGCGCGGTCGTTGAGAAACGTGACACCCGGCCCGATGAAGACGTGGTCCCCGATCCAGGTCCGCGAGGGAATGTAGGTGTTGGTCATGATACGCACACCGGTGCCCAGCCGCACGATTCCTTCCAGGCAGGAATGGTTCAGCAGCGTACAATAGTCTCCCGCCCGCACAAACGCGCGGATCACGGCGTAGTGGCCTGTCTGAAAGTAATCGCCAACCCGCTCGTCGGCATAGATGATCGTCCCCTTGCGGAGCATCGCATGAGCGCCGATAACCGCAGGGCCGCAATCGGGGTGGTAGCGGAATCCGACGATCACATCCGGCTCAACCAGGGATGAACCGCCGATGATCGCGTTGTCACGCTGGCCCGAAATGGATTGGGCTTCGATTCGATTCATATCTTGGAATCACACAGCAACATCAAGCACGCCTGTGCCCTCGAACTTTCCCGCTTTCATATCCTGCAACGCCCGGTTCGCCTCCGCAAGGGATGGACGACCGTAACCGTTCACGGGCAAAGAGAGGGGGACAGCGCCTTCGCGCCCTTGGGGTCGTCGGCAACTTCGCCAAAATAGGCGAACTTCCCGCGAACCTTCTTGGCCCAGCGGCCGGTCCTTCAGGGAAAGAGCGGGAAGTCTGGGCGGGGTTTCGCGACTGTGCTAAACTTGCTCACGGCATCACCTCGGGTAAGGGCCTGGTGGTGTCTTGACACCTGCCCGTTAGCCGCGAGCAGGTGTCGTTTTTGGTGGCCGTGGCCTATCAGACGTCGAAATGGGTGTTAAATACCCGCTGATGACAAGGGGCGGAAGCCAAGAAAATCAAATAACAGCCGTCAAAAACGGCACACGGATAGGTGGCCGAGTGGTTTAAG
>SXHT01000276.1 GCA_005773095.1 Planctomycetaceae bacterium | reverse complement strand
GGCTGATGGCGAGTCGTCGAACGGTTGGGTGACCGCTTCGCCGCTCGACTCCATCCGCGTGAGCAATTCGATCCGGCGCTCGGCGTTTTGCAGCAATGCATAGCACTGCTTGAGTAGCCGCACTCCTTGTTCGTACTTATTCAACGATTCGGTCAGTCCCACCTGGCCATCCTCCAAATCGTGCACGATCACCGCAAGATTATCGAGCGACTGCTCGAATGATGGCTGGCTGGCATCGTCGGTCGGCGTTGACATAGTTATTCCACGGCTTTCTCGACGCGGCTGGTGATTTCCCCGTCCGCCAGTCGGGTGCGAACCTGGTCTCCTACGTTAACCTCTGCCGCGCGGCGCAGCAACCTCCCATCGCTCAACCGATGCGTCAGACTGTAACCGCGGCCGAGCACCGCCAACGGGCTGAGGGATTCAATCCGCGCCGCTCGCTGATCGACCATCGCACGGGCATGTTGGAGCCTGACCTGCATGCTCCGGTTCGCACGCGCGGCGAGTTCGTCGAGTGTCCGCGAAAGCAACTGCACCCGCTCCATCGGTCGCCGGAAACTGCGCGCCGCGGCGAGCCGATCGACCACCGCGCGGGCCGCCGCGGCTTTGGCCCGCAAGGATTGGGTTAAACGCGACTGCTGCTGCCGCAGGTGTGCCAGCAAATCCTGGATGGCCGGAGCCACTCGCTCGGCCGCCTCGCTGGGGGTCAGCGCCCTGACATCAGCCACCAGATCAGCCAAGGTGACATCGATCTCATGTCCCACGGCCGAGATCACAGGAATCCGAGAATGGAAGATCGCCCTGACCACGATCTCTTCATTAAAAGCCCACAGATCTTCCAGACTTCCTCCGCCACGGGCCACCACCAGCACGTCGACCGGCGGCGAAAGTCGATTGACCAATTCAATTCCGGCCGCGATTTCCGCCGCTGCGCCTTCCCCCTGAACGCGGACGGGCACGATCAGCACATCGACGCCCCCCGCGCGACGCCGCAGGACCTCCAGAAAATCGCGAACGGCGGCCCCCGTCGGACTGGTGACCAAGGCAATCCGCCGCGGAAAGCGAGGGAGTGGCCGTTTGCGTTCTGTCGCAAACAGACCTTCCTTGGCAAGCTTGTCTCGCAGCTGCCGCAAAGCCAGTTCCAGCGCGCCGAGTCCCTTGGGCACGATCTCGTTGATGACCAGCTGATAGCTGCCCCGTGGCAGGTAGAGATCGAGGTATCCTTGGCAGATGACTTCCAGACCATCGCACAGATCGAACTTCACTCGACTGGCGGCCGTGCGCCAAATGACCGACCGCAGTTGCGCGGAATCGTCTTTGAGCGTGAGATAACAATGCCCCGACTGGGGCCGCGAGAAGTTGGAAATTTCGCCCGTCACCCAGACCGTGGAAAAGCTCGCTTCAAGCAAGTCTTTAATCTCGGCGGTGAGTTCCGCGACGGTGAGAACCTTTTGATCGTCAACCAACAATACGTCCTTTCTGGCCCGCGGCTAACAGCCGCGCGGCATGCCGGGAGGGCGTTGCCCTCCGGCTATCAATTCTTTGCTACTTATGCAGTCCCTTCGCTTCACTCCGTTTCCACCCGCCATGTTTTGGCAGGTACGTGGCCACTAAATAATCGAAGTGCCTTTGATCTTTGACTCGCTTGCGGCTGGCGTTCTCAGCGAACCATGTGCGAGGCTTGAGCTTTCGATTAAGGCATCTCGTCAACGACGACTTGATGCTCAAACGCACCTTTTCCCAGGGTCTAAATTCCTTCCAGCTTACGAGTACGTGGACGTGCGTTGCATCGGTGGCAACGTAGTGCAAGCGGATACTTTGCTTGTCGGCGTTGTTAAGCAGTTCGTCGATCAGCACAAGCTGCAGGTCCTCGAAGAAAGTCACTGGCTCTTCTTTGGCTTCGCGCTCGTAAGCCGTCGCCAGTTTTTCGTCCTTCGGCACGATGCCTTCCTTGCGTCGCGTGAAGCCACGCTTGTGATCGGGCATCCAACTGCGATAAGCGTGGAAGGTGAAGAGATAGCAGGGCATCGCGCCCTCCCTTCGAGAGAACTTGTTAGCCCGCGGCTAACAGCCGCGCGGCAGGCCGGGAGGCACCCCGAGAGTACCCGCCCCTCCGGCTATGAAGATACCACGTCCGCCGCGAATTGCGAACGGGCGAAGAAAGGCCGTCGAACGTGATGCGCCGCGTCGATCCGGCGGCGGCGGCGGCGCTCGTAGGCAAACTCGCGCCGAATCAATTGCTCGCCGACTTTGTGCGTGCCGCTTTCCGCCCAGCACTCCGCTTCGCACGTCAGGCGATTCAAAAGCTGCTCCATCTGTCGGCGGTAATGCTCCAAGCCCTGGCGATCGAGATCGGGCGGGATCTGTACCGGCGGACTGATGACCGCGCGCGCGCGCGAGTACGGTTTGGGAATCGCGAATTGGTCCCACGTTGGACTACGCCATGGCCGATCGTAGCCAAATCCCATCATCACCAGCGGGCGCCCCATTTTGCTGGCAAGATACACCGGCCCTTGTGCCATCACGCGGCGGGGTCCCCGCGGACCGTCCGGCGTGATCGTGAGATTCGTATCCCGACCCTTGACGATCAGTTCGCGAAGGGCGGCACTCGCGCCGCGAAACGTCGAACCGCGGACGAACTCAAAACCCATTTGGCGGGCGACTTCCGAAAGCACGTCGGCATCGCGATGGCGGCTCAAAAGCATCGCAAAGTTGTTGTGCCCGCGTAAATACAGCGGCAACAAGATGTTCTCGTGCCAGAAGACATAGATCTTGCGACCCGAGTATTCCGGCCGCGCCGGATCGACCGAGGGGTCATAGTACGCGATGCGATAATCGAGCGTGCGCATCCAGCATCGCACGCTCCAGGCAGTCATGCCGCCGACCAGTTTATTGAGCTGTTTCATGGCATCCTTGCCGTGATTCAAGATGAATGCAGATTAGCCACCGTTCCATTCGCCGCTAAAAACTTCCGTGGCGGGCCCCGTCATGTAGACATGGTTGTCGCCGCTCCACTCCAGCTCTAAATCGCCGCCCGGCAAATGGGCGACAATCTTGTGCTCGGTGCGGCCCGTGAGCACGCCGGCGACACAGACGGCCGAGGCGCCCGTACCGCACGCCAGTGTGATGCCGCTGCCGCGTTCCCAGGTGCGCATTGACACTTCACCGGGCGCGTGGACCTGCACGAAGTGCACATTGATCCGCCGCGGAAACATCGGCGCTCGCTCCAATTCCGGCCCGATGCCGGCCAGGGGCACGGACTTCACTTCCTGGCAGTAGATAATCAGATGCGGATTTCCCATCGATACGCAGGTCCACCTGGGATCGAGACCTTTAAGTTCAAACCAGCGAGCTGAATGTGCGTCATCGGTTCGCGGCCAGGGATGATTCACGACACGCTCGCCGGGCAAGGTCGTCGGTATTTTTTCGGCCTCAAGAATCGGTTCCCCCATATCGACGCGGGCGCGCTTGACCTTGTTATTCTCAACTTCGAGCGAGATCGGCAACACACCGTTGCCGGTTTCAATATTCAGCACGGGCTTGCGGGAGATGCCGTGGTCGTACACATATTTGGCCAGGCAGCGAACGCCGTTGCCGCACATTTCCGACTCGCTGCCGTCGGCGTTAAACATCCGCATTCGCGCATCGGCAATCTCGGACGGGCTAATCAGGATCAGACCATCGCCCCCCACGCCGAAATGCCGGTCCGCGATCTTCACCGCTAGCGCCGCGGGATCGGCCGGCAGCGGTTCCTGGAAGCAATTGACATACACGTAATCGTTGCCGATCCCGTGCATCTTAGTGAATCGCATGATGCAAACTCGTTATTCCGATGTTGATACCGATGCCAACAAAACCGGATGGCGCAATTGTAAAGACAGCCCTGCCAAAGGCAAAGTTCACCCCGTGAGATCCAGCTGACCGCCGCTTTCTCCCGTCGCGTCGCGGCTTTGTCGTTTCTCCGCTTGCTGGTCGAAAGCGTCATCGACCGGCGGTATTGCAACCTCGTGCGCGCGGGGGATCTCCCACGGCCTGCGCCCGTCGGCGTCGCGCTCGTCGGTCTGATGGTCCTTGCCGTCCGCCTCGCCAATTCCCGCGGCTTTTTCCGCGTGCGCTTCCGCCGCGCCCGTTCGGCGTTGGGCGGCGGCGTCGGCCCGGGCTCGATTGACTTCGCCGCTGGTTTGGGCAACAGGAATTCCGGCGATGTTGGCGGGAAGGCCTGTGGAGACGGGGAAGTTCATAAGGGCACCTTTTCGAATGACGGCGGGGCGGGCGCGCATCCGCCGCCCAACGATTCATCTTTTTGGTAGCGCTGCCTCGCGTGAATTACTTTGTCCACCGTTCTGCATTTCCGCTTGCAACGCCTGGATCGCCTGGTTGACGCCGGGAAACGCTTCGCTGCGCGTGATCGGGTCGTCGCAAGCGCCTTCCACGCGGATCTGCATAATCTGTTGGCTGGCCTCGCGCAGCACGTTGCCCAGGATCGGCACCTGGAAATTGGGTTCGTCGCGACCGACCATCGCATGGAACGTCAGGTCGAGCTGCTTGTCAAAGTTCATCTGGCCTTTGCCGAGAAGGCTCACGGCGTCGCCATTGAAGTTGATCCGATCGAAAAGCAGATGCTCGCCTTGCACTCGAAAGTCGATGTCGCTCTTAGTAAAAGCGACGGCATCGGGGGGCCGCACGCTCAGAATCTTCAGCAGCGAGACCATCACGGGCAGCTCATAAATGTCCGCATCATGCAAACGGATCGAACCGCGGCCGACAATCGTGTGCCTGCCGCGACCGCTGCCTTGCAGTTCCAGGTTCGCCAGCAGCCGACCGCTGGCCTGCAGCTTGTTCGAGAAGTGCTCGCTGATCACCTGCTGTAAGTCGGCCTCGGCAAGCTGGGCCTGAAGCGCGTACTGCGGCGACTCGGCGAACAGAATCTGCGCATCACCAGCAACACGACCCTGGCAAAGCTTGCCCGTCACGCGCCGCGGCGGACGCCCCGGTTGCGGCGCTTCGGTCCATGACCCAAACAGCACGCGACTGTTGTCCACCGAAAACGGACCCATGACTTCGGTGAATTGAAATTTCTTGTACGTCAGTGAGTCGAGCGCCAGCTCGCCGCGCGACGTAAACCTTTCGCCATCGCTGCTGCCCGCCAGACGAACCGAACCGAACAGCTGGTCCAAGCCTATGCCGCAATCCAGGTTGGTCTGCAACAGGTCGGCGACCACATCCCAGCGCGTTTGCAATTCGGCCTCCGGTTCACCCGGACGGGAAAACGTGACCATTCCACGTAGATTGACCGGCCCACTCGGCTTGAGCTGGGTGACGGCTCGCTTCAGCGATCCTGGCAGTGCCGTCAGCAAATCGTGGTCGGCCCGCAAACGGTCGACAGAAAAGTCTTTGAGCGTAAGCGACCAGCTTCCGTCGGGCAGAAAATCACACTGACCGGCGGCGGCAAGCGTGGTGCGGCCATGCTCGGCCTCGATTTTTTCCAGTTTCGCGTGGCCGTCGTGATACCGAATCGTGCCGCGCAACTTTTCCATGCGGTAAGGAAACGCCTGTGGCTCGATCGACGTGCTGCCCCCCCGCGGCTCGGCCACCAGCGACACGCTGGTTCGGCGCTCGGCTGAGAAATAGGCCACGTCCGTCGCAAGACTCACCTCGCCGCGCGGCTCGAGCGACCTCCACAGCCGCTGCATGTTGGGGGGCAGGGCCAGCCGAAGTTCTTCTTCCAGCGGCACACGCTCGCCGGTAAAGTGCAACGCCAGTTCGCTGCCCTGCTTCGCCGGCCGCAACGTGCCTTCGCACGTGATCAGACCGGTGTCGTTGGTGCCCACCAGGTTGCGGAAGGTCCACTCGTCGTCCAGCATCTCCGCAGTGCCGCGGATGTTGGCGATTGGATAAGGAAATTTTTCGTAGTTGATCGCGCAACGGTTGAATGCCAACAGCACCTGCTTGTGAACGCGCGTCTCGCCCGCATCGCGCCACAAACGAGTATTCACATTCATCGTGCCTTGAGGATGCATCGACCGGACAACCTCGCGCGGTTTCTCGGGGAGCGCGGCCAGCAGCTTATCGTCGATCGGCACCCCATCTCCCTCCACCTCGACCCAGCCGGTGAACTGCGGTCCCGGATTGTGGAACTCGCCCGTGAGCCGCATCGGCTGGCTCCCCGCCGTGGCCGACATTTGCAGCGTCACCTCGCTGCCCACCATCCGCACCGTGCCCTTCCCCTGTTCCAGGCGATAGGGAAACTTGTAAAAGCGGAACGACACGCTGCGACAATGCACCGTGGCGTCAGGCGTCCATTTCCCGCCGGTGTACACAAGCCTGGCGGTGGCGTCGGCGTCTCCCTCGGGCAGAAACTTGTACCAGGATTGCCGCAGCGCAGCAGGCAGCGCGTCGGCCAGACGCTTCTCCAGCCGCACGCTGCCGGCCTCCAAATCGGCTTCCACTCGGCTGTCCTTGCCGTATCCCACGCCCCGAGCGCTGCCGCGCAATACCGTTGGGCCGCTTTGAGCCCAGAACTCTTCGATCACATAGCCCGCATTGTTGGCTTTCGCGCGCGCGCGAATGTCGCCCAATGCATAGGGCAACCGCGGATCCGCCAGTCGCCCGCCGGCGAGCGAACCCTCCACATGGAATTGCAATGCGGGCCTGGCCTGCGGATCGTGCTGGATGTGAAAGCCGACGCGGCCATTGGCCCGCAGCGATCCGAGCGGGGCGGGGCAGGGGGGAATGTCGCTGGGCAACCTGGCGAGCAGTTCCGGCGAAAGGCGAATTCCCTCGGCCGAACCATCGAGCATCAATCGATTCGTCGCCGCGTCGAGGATGCCGCTGAATGCGACCTTCTCCACATGATCGGCCGAAAAGACCCCCGTGACGGCCAGGGGCGACTTGAGCGGAGAGTCGGCCTGCCGCGTTGGCTGCAGCGATAGCCGCACCTCGCGAATCGAAAACAAGCTGCCGGGTGCTCTCGTCGGGTCGAACACTTCAAGCGTCCCGCCTTCGACCTCAATCGGCGGCGGCGTCGGACCGAACTTGGGAACGGGCAGCAAGCGGGCCGTGGTCCAAGTGCCGTCGGCGTTTCGGGTCGCTCGAACAATTGCGCGGCGAAGAACGATTTTAGAAAACTGCGGTTCGCCGCGGGCAAGCTCTGTCAATTCTGTGTTGCAGGTGAGCAACAGCTCGTCGAAGTACGCCAGCTCGGCTCGCGGTCCCGAGACATTCGGGTCGACGATCGAAACGCCGCGGACCTCGATGCCCTCACCTTGAACGAGCCGCGCTGCGCGCACGGTCACTTTCAGGTGCGGGTATCCGGCCGCCAACCTGGTTTCGACCCGCGTGCGAATCTCATCATCGACGTGCAGAAATCGCTGCAGCGCAGCGGCGATCAGGGCGACCACGGCCAGCGCCGCCCCCCACTTGAAGATCTGCCAGCATTGATCGATGAGAGTTTGCACGTCCGTGTGCTTTCACTACTTTCCAGCCGGAGGGCAACGCCCTGCCGGCACGTCGCCCTCGCCGGGCGGCTATTAGCCGCCGGCTATTAACGGTTTACTTGCCACGTTCTCACTCTTCCCAAGCCATTGCGCGATCAGGCCACTCGCCAGCACAATCAGCCCCAGCATCGCCGGCTCGCGGTAGCGAACGCTGGCCACAAAGATCACGTGCAGCAGCGTGAAATACAGCACCGGCAGCCCGGCAAGCCAGCACGGCCAGCCGAGCCGCGAAAACTTTATCGCGCCGAAACACCCCAGCAAAAACAGCGGCGTAAACGTGACCGCCACGAGCAATTTCATCGGCCACGAGCGAAACATGGCCTCATTCGGAATCACATTCCACATCCGCGAGAACTTGATGCCGACGAGATGGATGACCGGCAGTGGGTGGGCAATACTCCATTCAAGTGCCATCGAACGAAAAGCTTTGTCGGTGTCGTACTCGCTCCGTCGAAAGTTTGTTCCAATTGCATCACCAGAGACGAAATGTTCAAAGAATGTTGGTGATCGCCTTGCGAGCTCCAGTTCTTCCCGCTCGGTGAGTTCCATATTGCTTCTGCCATCGGCGCGAGGATTGAGTCCGTCATGCAAGCTTGCGCCAACTTGCAGCGTCGTCGCTACAAAGTGCCCTGTGACCTGAAAGTTTCGAATCCACCACGGTGTCAGGCAGATGCAGATTGTCGCGACAACGATCGCGCTTTGACTCGCGATGCGCCATCGATGTCGACTTAACACCATTCCCATCATCAACGCAAGCGGCGGAAATAACAGCCAACTCGGGCGCATATAGATCGCCCCGGCCGCCGCCAGGCCCGCCGCCACACAAAGCAGCACTCCATTGCGAGTCGACGTCGCCTTGAACGCCGCCGTTGCGAGCGCTAAATGGGCCACCATCAGCGGCATGAACGGGGCTTCACTGAGCACGAATGAACCCATCGCCAGCGCGCCGGGATAAAACGCCGTGATCCAGCCGGCAATCAGCCCGGTGCGCAGGTCGAACAAGAGCGCGCCCCAACCCACCATCAATGCGGCCGTGACGCCGCCAAGCACCGCACTTAGCGCCCGTCCCCAGATGGGTGAAGCGTTTGCGCCGAACAGCAGAAAGATCGGCGCCAGCACGGCCGGATAGCCTGGCATGCGGAAGACCCGCGCATCCGGCGACTGGTACTGATATTCCTCGCCCGCGGCGATCGTTTGTCCCAACACCCAATAGCCCTCACTATCGCCGAACTCAAACTGCCTGCCCGGCGGCAGACGCGTTTCGAACCAGGCCCCGACCGCCAACCGCAAGGAGATCGCCGCCACGACGATCAACACGACCGAGCCGGGATGTATGAACCATTGGCGCATGGGAATCAGCGGTTGCGCAGGAGGGGCAGAATAAGGCGGAGATGGTACGACCGCGCGCGATTCCCGGCAACGCCGTTTGGCAGTTGAACGGGGAGCAAGCCCCGCTGCTTAACGGGAAATCGTAACCATGCACGGGCCGGGGGACTGGCTCATTTTCCCGGCGAATTCGCCAGAAGTGCATCCATCTGACAGGAGGTTGTCCAACGGGATTCCCGGGGAAATGTGTCTGTCCCCCTCTCTTGGCCCCCATCCCGCTGGTGTGCTAGCACGTAGTTCGATGGCGTCAGGCGTCGGCCGGTCCGGCGACCCCGCCGGTGAATTTCGCATCTTCGGCCGCGTGGCCGGTGAGCACTTCGGCCTGGTAGCCGCCCTTGCTCTTAAAGTAAACGATCAGGATCAGATACCCGCCGAGCATGATCATCGGAAAAATGGTCATGTTGGCCAAGGCGCTTTGCGTGCTGCGCGCGCGGACCGAGGCAATCTCCTCCGTGACCTTACCCTGCTCCAAAGCGGGGAGCTTATTGACGAGGGTGGTGAGCTTGGCATCGTCGATGGTTTTGTACCTGATGATCTCGTAAATGCTCTTCTCATCGAGCACGGTCAACTGCCCGTTGCTGAGAAGGCCGGGGACAGACTGCGAGACCTCGGCGGCGGTGACGGCCTGGATGTTCTTATCGGCCTGGAGGGCTCCGATGTAGGGGAAGCCCAGAACGCCGACCGCGAGCATGCCGATGCCGGAGATTCCGTTGAGGCTCAATGCGCCCCCTTTGGGGGTCTGCTCGGAGACGACGCCGAGCATCGTGGGCCAGAAGAACGTCTTGCCCAGGGCATACAGCGTGGCGGCGACGAAGATCATCGCTCCGGTCGCGCCCGAGAGCATGAACAGGCCAACGATGGCCAATACCGAAGAAGCCGCCAGCAATCCCAGCGGCGAGAGGCTGTGCACGATGGGCCCTGCGCAGAATCGCAAAAGCATCATGATCACCGAGGTGTAGACGAGGATCCAGCCGGGGTGGAAGTGGCCCTTGGCGACGCCTTCCATGATCCCCGTGATCCAACCGTCGGTCCCGATCTCCGTGGTTGCCAGCGGCATCATGATCAGGATCATGAAGAACAGAAATGGGCGGCCCAGGCTTCGGGTATACGCGCCGAAGCCGACGACGATGGCCGCGCCGATGGTAATGAACAGGGCTTTGTTGGCGTCACCGAAAAAGTCGATGAGCTGCAGCGAGACGAGAAAACCGACGACCGACGCGCCCAGGACGCCGAACTCCGCGAGCATGTCCCGGTACGAAACGCCCGCCGCCTCGCGCTCCTGCACGGGGAACTTGAGCGGCAGCAACATGAAAAAGTAGAGCAGCGCGGGGGCGGCGAGCATGCCAACCTTGATGTACCACTCGGCGCTGCCCATAAAGATCGTGATCATGCCGGCGATGACCAGCCCGCCGGGCCAGCCGGCGTGGAGGATGTTGAGCCACTTGGTCTTGTTCTGGCTGAACATGGTGGCGACGACGGGGTTGATGAACGCTTCCACGGTGCCGTTGGCCAGGCCAAGGATCAGCGAGCCCCAGTAGAGCATCGAATAGGCGGTCGTCGTGTCGCCCCCCTTGGAAATGAAGTAAGCGCTGACGCCCATGATCGCCCAGATGATGTGGCCCAGGAAGGCGAAGACCATCGCAACCTTGTAGCCGATCTTATCAATGATCAAGCTGAACCCGATGATCGACACGGCAAACGGCCAGATCCCAATGCCGGCGAGGCGGCCAGCCTCCGCGGGGTCCAGGCCGAATTCGCTGGCCCACGTCCCAATCAGGAACATGCGGGCGATGAACCCGAACGCCGTCGTGATCAGGGCAATAAAGCAGCCCCAGAACAGCAGCTTGTCGTGGGCGCTAGGCTCGGCGGGAATCGGGTTGGCGAAAGCGGTGGACTTAGACACGCGATGCCTCCAGGAATGGTAAGATGGCGCAACGACCCTAAATCGTGTGAATCCACGTGACAAAGTAAGCACCAGCGTTGCGTATGTCAACCACACTTAACCCGATTAAGTCGCCAGCGACCGCGACGAACCAAGTCGCGTCAACCCAAGGGACGCACCTTTTTTTTGCGCTCGCACGCGGCCGGGCAATTCAATCGCCTGCGCGGCGTCGGCCAGGGCCAGCGCGGCCAAACGGTCCCACTCCGCAAAGCCCATCTCGCCAAGGGGCCAGCCTTGCCGCTTCCAGATCGTCGTTAGCACTTCTCGCAGGAGCGGGCGGTCCGCCCAGCGAAGACCATGGCAATCGACGAGCACGCTGTCAGGAGAACCGATCTGAACCCGCGCGTCGATCCATGCATCCGTTAGCCCTCCGATGATCGATTGCGCATCGGCCGCCAGGTGTCCGAGCCGCCCCACGGCCTCGGCGACGTTCGGGTTGTAGTTGCGCGCCAAGAGTGGCAGCAGCTCGTGGCGAATTCGATTGCGGGTGTAATCGGCTTGGGCATTCGTGGCGTCTTCGCGGAAAGGCTGGTCGAGCGTTCGCAGGTAGTCAACCACGTCGCGGCGGGTGATCCCCAGCATGGGCCGCACCAAAACGACGGCATCGCCGAGCGGCCGCGTGCGTGGGATTCCGGCTAACCCTCCGATGCCGGTGCCGCGAATGATGCGGTGCAGAATCGTCTCAACCTGGTCGTCGGCGGTGTGGGCGGTGACGACGTAGCGCGCCCCGGCTTGCTCGGCGGTCTGCTGAAGGAATCGATGACGCTGGGAACGCAACGCGTCTTCCGACGAACCCCTGGAGGAACCGTCGGCCCGCCCGACGCTCGCCTCAATCCCAAGTCCCTTCGCCAATTCGACGACGAATCGCTCGTCAGCCTGCGAGGCCTCTCCACGCAAACCATGATTGAAATGAGCCACCAACAGCCGGCCGCCCGTGCAGACCTCATGCCCCGCTTGAGGAACATCCTGCGGCGTCTGAGGAGGACACTGCCTGTCTCCGCGGGTCGTGAGCACATGCATGGCCCGCAGCAGGGCCACGCTATCGGCGCCGCCGGAGATGGCCAACAAGACCCTGCGATGTTGCCAGTTTTCGGGGGGCCAATCGGCGGCGAGTTGCTGCTCGAAGGATGGCATACTGGCAGTATTGTCGTCGTCCGGCAGGCTGGAAAGCCTGTCCCACACGGCCGATCCGTTTTCGTGAGGGCATGCGGAAGGGGTAACCGTTCACGGGCCGGGGACTGGCTCATTTTCCCGGCGAATTCAAGAAAGGTGTCTCGTGCTGTTGGGTGGTTGCCCAACGTGGTTCCCGGGAAAATGTGCCTGTCCCCCTCTCTTGGCCCGTGAACGGTTACCGGAAGGGAATGGGGGCCGTCCCAGTTTGAGCAACGGATCGGCCCTGGCCTGTCGCACCAGCCGCTTGCAGTTTGACGCCAACGTGATACATTGACATTGCGGGTGCGAAATCAACCAATTTCGCGCCTGTGAACGAAACTCAACGAAGAACGTCCGTCGGTCAAGCCGCGAGCGCTCAACAGCAAACATCGCGGCAGCCAGGGGCGGTTTAACGAGGGTCATTTCGACGTGTCTGGCGGTATGGAAAGCATGTGGCAGACTCGGCTTATGTCAACCGGGAAAGTTCCGGCGCAAAGCCCAGGATGCCGACGCTTCTCCTTCGCTCACGAAAAGTTCTCCGAGGGAGTTGATTGAAAAGATGCTTCTGCTTTTCTGGTTACGTTGCCTGCTCAGCTTCCGCGGGGAGTTGCTGCGCGCCGTGACCATGATGGCCCCTTCGCGACGCGGTATGAGAATGGTCAAACCCGGCATCGCGACCTGTCAGAACACTCTGGAAGTACGGATCGGTTGGTCGACCGTCGGTCGCGTGCCCTATGGCACCTGTGGCGGCCCCTGTCGAAGCGATTGCTTCGTCGGTGGTTGGGCGGCCGGCCGCTCCCGGAGTTGGTCTCTCCTTTTCTCGACTCTCTTGCGGTTTCTTGGTGAGCCCCACCAGTTTGTCTTGATGCCTGCGCTTGCGCGCACTCGCTGAACGGTTCGCAAAGACAGCGCTCTTCTTGGCGGTCGGGCTCGGGCAGCCTGACGCAACGAACCATGTCGGGCTCCCAATGCCTGACCTAGCGAGGAGCTAACCGTGGAAGCAGGAGCAGTCATTGCCGTTGTTGCCGCCGCGCTGATTGCGGCCGCCTTGACAATCGTGCTGGTAAAGATGGTCGACCGGCTGCGCCGCAAAGACGCCGAGTCGGAAGCCAGGCAGATCCTGGACAAGGCCGAGCAAGACGCCGCGCAGCGTCGCAAAGAGGCCGAGCTGGAAATCAAGGAGCGCTCCATCCAAGCGAAAGCCGAAGCCGACCGGGAACTTTCGAAATCCAGGCAGGAAATCCACGAGCGTGAACGGGTTCTCGACAAACGTCACGACACGGTCGAGCAGCAGTTCGAGCAGTTGCGCCGCCAGGAGAAAATGGTCGAGAATACGCAGCGTAAACTCGCCGAAAAAATTGAAGACACGAACCGCCGCAACGAAGAGCTGAGCAACCTGCTCGACTTGCAACGGCAAACGCTGCATGCCCTCTCGGGACTTTCAAAAGAACAGGCCACGCGGCAACTTCTGGAAACTTTGGAAAACGACTTGCGGCACGAGGCGGGGCAGATTATCCAGCGCCACGAAAAGAAGATGGCCGAAGTCTGCGAGAGCAAATCTCGCGACATCCTGCTGACCAGCATCCAACGTTATGCCTCGGCGCACACCGGCGAAACGACCACCAGCACGGTCGACATCCCCAGCGACGAAATGAAAGGGCGCATCATCGGCCGTGAAGGCCGCAACATACGCGCCTTCGAGAAGGCGACCGGGGTGGACGTGATCATCGACGACACGCCCGGCGTGGTGATCGTCAGCGGCTTCGATCCCGTGCGGCGGGAAGTTGCCCGGATGGCGCTCAATAAGCTCATTGCCGACGGGCGAATTCATCCGGCCCGGATTGAGGAAATCGTCGCCGAAACGACGAACGAGATGGAGCGCCACATCCAAAAACACGGCGAAGAAGCCGGTCAGGAAGCGGACGTGCCGGGGCTGCATCCGAAGATCATTCACCTGCTCGGCCGTTTGCGGTTTCGCACCAGCTACAGCCAAAACGTGCTGCGACACTCGATTGAAGTTGCTTTTCTTGCCGGGATGATCGCGGAAGAGATCGGTTTGGATGGTACGCTGGCTCGGCGTTGCGGTTTGCTCCACGACATTGGCAAGGCGGCCGATCACGAGGCGGAAGGGGGCCACCCCAAGATTGGCGCCGAATTGCTTAAGCGGTATGGCGAAGGGCCGGACGTGGTCCACGCGGCGCTGGGGCATCACGACGACATCCGCATCGATCATCCGTACACGGTTGCGGTGGCCGCGGCCGACGCGATTAGCGCCAGCCGGCCCGGCGCCCGCCGCGAGACGCTGGATCGGTACATCAAGCGAATGGAGGAGCTGGAAAGAATCGCCACCAGTTTTGAGGGCGTCGAGCAGGCGTTCGCCATTCAAGCCGGCCGCGAGCTGCGGGTGATTGCCTCCGCCAGAGACACCACGGACGCGTCGGCCGCCAAGATCGCCCACGACATTGCCCAGGCGTTTGAGCAACAATTGACCTATCCCGGCGAGATCAAGGTTACCGTGCTGCGCGAAATGCGCATTACAGAAATTGCCCGCTGAACATGACGCATCTCTCAATGACCTGTGCGCGTAGGACCCATGGTTAGTTCGTCATTCGTGCTTCGTCATTCGTGACTTTCCTATGCGGATTCTGCTGATCGGCGACATCGTGGGAAGACCCGGCCGGCAAATCGTGGTTCGCGCCGTGCCTAAGCTTGTCGTCGACGAGAAGCTCGATCTGCTGATCGCCAACGGCGAAAACAGCGCCGCCGGGTCGGGAATCACGCC
Organism: Planctomycetaceae bacterium; assembly: GCA_005773095.1. Taxonomy (GTDB): domain Bacteria; phylum Planctomycetota; class Planctomycetia; order Pirellulales; family PALSA-1355; genus SXHT01. The sequence goes on along the minus strand of SXHT01000276.1, from coordinate 2,204 downwards.
AGCCAACTACCAGGAGTTGATCGGTGCCGGCGTGGACGTGATCACGCTCGGCGACCACATCTACAAACGGAAAGAGATTGCGACGGTTTTGGCTTCAAAAGGCAATATCGTCAAACCCGCCAATTTTCCACCGGCTGCGCCGGGCAAGGAATGGTGCGTGGTAACAGCCCGCAACGGCGTTAAGGTCGGCGTGTTCAGCTTGTTGGGCCGGGTCTTTATGCGACCGGTCGATTGCCCATTCGCCGCGGCCGACCGCGTGCTGGCCGCAATCCCGGCCGAGGTGAAAGTGCGCGTGCTCGACTTTCATGCCGAGGCCACCAGCGACAAGCAGCTCATGGGCCGGTATCTGGATGGGCGCGCCAGCGCGGTCCTCGGCACGCATACCCACGTGACCACGGCCGATGAACAAATTCTGCCTGGGGGCACGGCCTTTCAATGCGACGTGGGCATGGTCGGCCCGCACGAAAGCATCCTTGGCCGCCAGGTGGATTGCGTGCTGCAAGCTACGATCACGTTCAATCCCACGCACTTCGAGGTTGCTAGCGGCGACGTGCAGCTGCACGGCACCATCGTGGATGTGGACGAATCAACGGGACGCGCGACGGCAATCCGGCGAATTGTGCTGCGCGAGTGCGATCTCGGTTGAGCGCGAAGGCAAAAATGGGCTGGCATAATTCGACGGGCATTCCTATGCTTCGTTCCCGTTTCGGTTGTCTGCGTCGCATGGATGATGCGATCGGCGGGCCAAGGATCGCAGGCCAAGGATGGTGTGCCGGCCCTTGATGCATTCCTAACTCAATCTCGGGGATTTGCGATGGACCGCTTGAACCGGCGCACGTGGGCCGCGACTGCGTTTTCCTGGTTGGGCTTGAGCCTGCTGGCAACCGGATGCAACACGCTGGCCACGTTTACGTACGTGCTTACCGGCACCGATACCGAAGCGGAGTTCAAAGAACTGCCCGGCAAGAAAGTGGCGATTGTCTGCCGGCCAACGACGTCGCTCGATTTCAATAATTCGAGCGTGGCCACGATGCTCGCCCAGCAAGTCGGCATTCGTCTGCAGCAGCAGGTCAAGAAAATCGAAATCGTGGACCAGCGTCAAGTCAGCGATTGGACCGACGAAAACACGTGGGAAGACTACGTGGAAATCGGCAGGGCACTGAACGCCGACTTTGTCATTGGAATCGACCTCGAAGAGTTCAATCTCTATCAGGGGCAGACGCTGTATCAGGGCCGGGCCAACGTGCACTTCGCCGTGTACGACACGACGAAAGGCAAACTGCATGTCTGGGAAAAGTATCTGCCCCAGGTCGTCTATCCGCCGACCGCCCCGATTCCTGCCAGCGAACGACCCGAAGGGGAGTTCCGGCGCAAGTTTGTCGGAGCGTTAGCGGAGCAGATCGCCAAATATTTCCATGCTCACGACTCGACGGCGGATTTCGCGGCCGATAGCACGGTGCTGTACTAAAACCGCCATCTCCTTGATGACTGCTCCGTACATCGTCAAAATGACGAATTTACATGATTCAGGGTGCCGCGCAGCGGCATGAACGGCTGATAGGATTTTTGATCCGCTCGCGGCCCGTCGTCAACGTTTCGCGTAACCCGTCACACCCCGGAGAGGATTGAGGGGGCGGGTTGACCGGCGCAGTGGGCCTGGATGGCGGCGGCGAGGTACTCGAAGCTGTTTCGAGATTGCCGATGGCAGGTTTCCACGACCGTCGGAATCGTCTCCACGAAGCGGCTTCCCCTGACCCTCTTCGTGCCAAACGACAGCTTCCGCCAGATCACCGCGGGACGCACGGCGCGCTTGCTGGCGTTGTTGGTCGGCTCGACCCCCTGCACGTCCAAGAATGACCACAGCCAACTCTTCCGTCCCCCTTCCTTCGTCGGCGATTCGTTGTTTCCCGTCAAGTGCTTCTCCAGAATTTGGCGAAAGCGCTCTTGGATTTCGGAGATTTCCATCGCGATTGCTCCGCGTATAAAAGCTGCCATCGGGAGCATTGTTGAATTGCAGCAGGGCGCACCGCCACGAAACCACGACCACGCGGTTTCACAACGGGGCCGATTCGGAATCGCTGGCCAAAGTTGCGGCTCTACACGACGCCAGAACCTCCCGCCTCTTTCCACAATGGAGCAAGTACGCGATCGCCGCCAGCGATGGCCATGAATTCACGGCCCCGGTAGGCAGCTTTCAACCCAAT
>SXHT01000275.1 GCA_005773095.1 Planctomycetaceae bacterium | reverse complement strand
TCGCCGCCGGAGCCGTGTGGGTATGCGTCGCCGAAATCAACATCCGATCAGGGCGAATCTTGGATCGCGACGACGCCCGATGCTTGGCGTCATCCAGCAACTCTCTCGGCATCATGCAACTGTCGACCACCACCATCGCCAGACGTTCCCGACCGTCGTCCAGCACGATCGCCCGGGCGTGCAGTTTGGATGTCGCTTTTCCGGCCGTGCTGCTGAACATGCCGCCATTGACGAACACGGGGAACTGGATCGGCGTCACATCGACCGCCGCCGCTCCCACCCTTAGCTCAGCCCGTGCCGTGAAGGATCCTTGGCAGATCATCGCGGCCCAGATCAACATTGCCGGAGCTGGCTTCAAAGAAGTCTTTACCCCTAGCGAACAATACATTGTGATGGTTCCCCGCTTGCGGACCTGAAATTAATGAGCGATTGCGCCAGCCGCAATAGCTTCGGTTCACGCTGACGCCGTCAACCCCGCTGGCGTTTGACCGGTTGGTTCACTTCATCTGGGCGACCAATTCCTCCACAAACAAACGGGCGCGTTTTGCTCCGGCGGTGGTCTTGGACAGGTCGCCTTGTTCGACACATTCCACAATCAGCGGTCCCCGCACAAAGCCGCCGTTCTTGAGCCGGGCCAGGACTTTTGGAAAATCAACCTGGCCCGTACCCGGCGTGACCATAACTTCCATACCCAAGTCTTGACCTTGGCGGTCATGATGCCTGCGTACTTGAAACCCGCCTCCGCGATGCCATCGAGCGCGACGCGGTAGTCGTGCTGATCCCACGGGCGCGTGTAGCAACCGATCGGGTAGGCCACCGCGGATTCGGCTGCCAGCAGCGAAGGCAGACCGCCCGGACCACACGTCAAAGCGAGCATAGAAGTCGTTTCCAAAAAACCACGCCGTGTGACGGTCGGGTTGTCGCGCATGTTAAATCTTCCAATGGTCCAATTCCGCGTTGCCTTGCATCGCCTTCGGGTCACGCCCATCTGGTCCGACTGCCAGGAAACTTAAGCAAACGGGATTTTAGCGAATTCGACGGGAACATACCAACAAATTGAGTGCGCATCGGAACCGTCACAGTTTGAACTACGGATCGGCCCCATCAGTCGCAGCTATGCACGGCGATCCGCCCTTGGTTGGCTCCCCCGCCGGAAACAGCGTTGTTAGCCCGCCATCGCCAGCGGTGGCGTGCGTCGCCGATGAAATCTTGTCCGACTGAGGGGCTGCACCCGCAGCAGGCCGCTGGCGCAAGGCAACCGGCCTCAGGCCTCGGGTTTGGGCGCCAGCTCGACGGACTGGAAGCCGCAACGGTTGTGGGCGCCGTCGCAAAATGGCTTTCTCGCCGATTGGCCGCAGCGGCAAAGGGCCACATTCGGCTTGTCGGGGTTGAGCGGGAAGGCATTGCCCTCGTGATCCACCAGACTGATGGAGCCTTCGATAAGCAGGGGACCGTTGGGACGAACTTTAATCGTGACACTCATGGAATTCCTTGGCTGTCGTGTGAGAGAATCTCGGCGCCTAAGGTGGGCACGCGCGAGATCGAGGAGCGGAAAATCATTCCTCGGAAATTTTGACCTTGCATCGGCTGTATTCTATCGCGGTAACCGTTCACGGGCCAAGAGAGGGGGACAGGCACATTTTCCCGGGCACCATGTTGGACAATCTCCTGACAGGACGAAGCGCCTCTCGCGAATTCGCCGGGAAAATGAGCCAGTCCCCGGCCCGTGAACGGTTACCTATCGCGAAGGTTCCTCGGGCGGAACCACGCGGAAAAGAAACAGCACACGCACCGGGGGCGCCTGCTGGCCGGTGGCCGTATTTTGCTCTTTAAGGCTCTGAGAGGCCGAGGCGGGAACACCATCGGCCGGAGCGGCGACTGGGGGAGTTGGTGCGGCCGGTGGTGTCGTCGCCGGGGCGAGCGATTGCTGACTTGCGTCTTTTCGACGGTTGCTCTGCTCGTCTGCCTCCTGGTTTCTTCCGCCTTGCCGGAAACCGTCGCGATCGGACGGTTGTTCAGCCCCCTTTGTCAACTGCCTGAGGGAAGCTTCCTGGCCGATCTGCCGTCGATCGATGAGAACGCGCTGCGCGCTGCCGCCAGACGGCGCCGTGCCAGGATTGCCGCGCAAGACATAAACCTGCCTGGATTGATTGGCGGATTCAGCGCTGGCAGAACCACCGCCCCCTGGTCCAACTTCGCCGCTTCCCGCCGCCTGTAGCTGCAACCGAAATCCGTCGATCTCGTCCGCCGGTTGGTTCGACGGCGTGGCGACGGCGTCTAACTTGTCGGCGACCGGCACGCCGGGCTCAGGCGCCTTGGCCTTGTCGGCGGCTTGATCTGCCTCAAGTGGATGCTGCCCGCCGATTTCATTTTTGGCCTCCTCACGCGGCAAAACAACGGCCGCGTCCAGGTTCACGCTCTCGTTGACCGCCACCGTGGGAAACAGATCCCTGTTTGACTTCAAAGCCAAAATAGCGCCTTGAACCTGCGCGGCGGAAGCTTCCACGAAATATGCTTCATCGATCTGGGCCGAAACATTTCCCGCTTCGCCAAAATCGAGCGAGATGTCCCTGCGCCTCAGCTCTTCCTCCAGACCTTCCTTCTGCGCCGGCCCGGCCAACCCGGCGTTCTCGCGAAGCGGCGCCAAGGCATCTTGAGCTGTGCGTGCGGCCGCTTTGCCGAGCCGCGCGACGGCAGGCTCACTCGCCGTACCGGATTTGAGATCTTGTGCGTTCTCGCCGGCCACGGCCTGAGCGTTGTCGACGAACGCGATCTGCTGCTCCGCGAGCAGCTGCTTGAAGGCACCCGAGCGGTTGGCTGCATCGCTGATTTCACATTGAACAACCATCACGTCATTGGTGGCCGTGGCAAGTCCCGGTTCACCCTCGAGGTAGCGACCATCTTCGGCAGCTGCTTTCTTACCAGCCGCCAACTCGCCGTCGGCGACCGGCGCCGCTGGTGGGGCCTCTTCCTTTGGCATTTTGTTCAGTGCAAGACCTACCTCCTGGCGATTCCTGTCAGGATTGAAGATCATGATCAGCACCGCAACCGCCGCCGCCACGATGGGCCAGCGAAGCATGCGCAGGATTCGCAAAGTCCGGCCAACCGGAGCAGTTCGCCCGGCCAGCGATACCGTGCCCTCGTGCGGCGCCTGGGTCGTCTGGGCGGCTGGCGCGCTGAGCATCGCCCGTTCCGCACGACGCAAAATCGTCGGAGCAAGGTCAACCTGAAGCTTGTAGCGCGGGAGCATGTCAAGGCTGCCCCGCACCCCGCGCAACTCATCGTGAAGTTGCCGGAACTCGGCGCTCTCGGCAAGACGCTGCTCGACGAGCCCGTGCTCCTCGGCGGTTAATTCGCCGTCGAGGTAAGCGCTCAGCATTTCGCTGAGAAGGTCGTGATTGGGAGGGTCGTACGACATATCCAGGTTCGCCGGCGAACAAGCAGTCGCCGGATGAGTGTTGCTCGCCGGCTATCCATGATCTTGATTACTTCGCGCCCTCGTGCAAGACGGATTTTAACTGTTCTCTGAGCTGTATTCTTGCTCTGTGAAGACGACTGCGGACGGTGCCGACGGGTACTTCCAGCACCTCGGCAATCGTCTCGTAGGGGCAACCATCCATTTCGCGCAAGACCAGCACCGTGCGATACTCTTCGCTGAGCGTGGCAAGTGCCGCGTGCACCTGCCTGGCGCGTTCCTGTTGCTCAAAGCGTTCGCCCGGATCCGTTCCTACCGCCACCGGGTCCTCGCCGGTCGCTTCGCGTACTTGTTCAACACTGGCCATTGGCTTTGCTCGCCGCTTGCGAGTCACAGCCCCGTTAAACGCAATGCGATACAGCCAGGTGTAAAACGCCGACGCCCGATGAAACGAGTCCAACTTCAGGAATGCCTGCACGAAAGCGTCTTGCACCACATCGTAGGCCTCGTCCTGGCAGCCGACGACGTGAGCGATGGTGTTGTACAGCCGATCCTGATACCTGGTGACCAACTGTCCAAACGCCGTCGAGTCGCCGGAGAGGGCCTCATCGATCAGTTGAGCGTCATCTTTCACACCCGCTCCAACATTATGACGCCAGAGGAGTTCGAAAAGTTCCGCCCCCTCCGCGTGGGGACGCAACCTGCCACAAAGCCGCCACGACAGGCCCATTTTCCGGGGCCGCCGGCGGTTTGTCAAATCGTTATCGCAGCGACACTTGTGACCGGGGCAGCCAGCCGATTCGGCGTCATGGGGGGGGGTTATCGCCGATCCACCCTCGCCAGACGCGCGGCGCCCTTGGCGCCATCCCAGAGACTACCCGCTTCGGGCGAAGCACTCCACAGTCCCTTGGGTCGCGAAAGCACCGCATGCCAAAACACGGCCGCCCCGATCAGCAGCCCAATACTGATGTTTTGTGAAATGCTCATGGAGGTGCCAAACACCGGCGACTCGTCGACGCGAATGATCTCCAACAAGAACCGCGAGATAGGATGCAACGTGAGCACAAGCGCCGTCAGTTCTCCCTCGCGGCGGCGAAAAGGGTCATAGGACAGCAAAAATAAGCACAACACAAGCGCGTCGATAGCGCTATAAAGCTGAGTGGGATGAATGGGCGTGCTGCGCGGAGGTAATTCCCGGAGCTTCCATTTCCTGGGAGTGTCGCTGCCCGCGATGCGGACCGCGATTTCGGCACCATCGCCAGAAATCGCCAGGAGCTGGGCGTGGGCGAGTTCGATGCTGGAGACGTCTCTGCCGTTAATTCCCACAACGCGGTCGCCGGCTTTCAGGCCCTGGCCGGCGGCTCCCGAGCCGGGCTCGACGGCTTCGATCACGATCAGGGGGCGGAGCGATTGTTGAAATTTCAAACCGTGCAAGAAAAGCCTGTCGTTGGCAAGCTGATCCATGAACGGTGGACTGCCGGCGGGAAATTGCACTGCCCAGGGAAGATCGCACGCGCCGCCGTAGCAACAGCCGTTCAAAAAGCAACCAACGCGGCCAATCGCCATGCCCAAGACAACTCCCGGCGCGATCAAGTCGGACAGAACCAGTCCTGGAAGACGATGCTTGTAAACGAATACGGCCAGTGCCGCTCCACCGGCCAGCATGCAGCCATACACAACCAGCCCGCCCTGGGTGACGTTGAGCACCGCTGTGAACGTCTCAGCGAACGTTCCTCCTCGAAACGTGTGCCAATACTCGATCACATAAAACAATCGGGCCCCGACAATTCCCGCCACGAACAGCCACATGGCCAGCGACAAAATAATCTCGGGATCGAAGCCGATCCGCTGCGCTCGCCAGACACTCAGGCCAACGCCCGAAGCGACCGCCAGCAGCAACATCATGCCGTAACCGCGAATTGGCAGGCCGTTCGGCTGCATCATCGCCGGCAGAATCAAGATTGCGATGCCGGTGATCAGCATCGTAAACCAGCTTTCACCGATCGCGCGATTCAAGCCGTGCAACATCGCCAGCCGCACGAGCGTGAACACCGACAGGATAAACCAGATCCCAAATAGCCAACTTTGCAGCGGCACGCCTGCCAGATGATTCGGAATCGTGAAAATGGTTTGCAGCACGGTGCTCAGGGGCTCGGGGCTTACGGCTCGGGACTCGGCTCGATCAACTCATTATCGATCAGTCGAGTCGAACCGATCCGCGCCGCGATCGCCGCCAGCGTTGGACCGGAAATCTTCGATTGATTCTCCAACGTCTCCGGATCGGCCAGCACCACGTAATCAATTTGCGTAATCCCAGCCTCGGCCAGGATCGCGCGCATCCTCACCAGCACGCTGGCAGCGTTTCGCTCACCGCCGGTGACCATCGCTTTCGCCTCGCGCAGGCTGCGCGAAATCGCCAGCGCCTGCCGGCGCTCGTCGGGCGATAGGTACGCATTTCGCGAGCTCAACGCCAGACCATCGGCCTCCCGCACGGTCGGACAGACGCGGATTTCGACCGACACGTTCAAATCGGCCACCATCCGCTTGACGACCAGAGTCTGCTGGAAATCCTTCTGCCCAAAATAGGCTCGATCCGCGGAAGCCAGATTGAGCAGCTTGAGCACGATTGTCGCCACGCCGCGAAAATGGCTTGGCCGAAAGGCGCCCTCCAGCGGCCGTGCCACCACGCCGACATCGACAAACGTGCCATGCGCAATACGATACATCTCGTCGTCCGTCGGGGTAAAAACGAGGTCCGCGCCTCGCAACCGAAGCTTCGCCAAATCGTCGCCGATCGGTCGCGGGTAATTCGACAGGTCCTCATTCGCTGCAAACTGCAAGGGATTGACGAAGATCGTGACCACGGTCCACGCACATTCGGCCCGCGAGGCATCCACGAGGCTTAGATGCCCTTCGTGCAGGGCACCCATGGTGGGCACCAGGCCGACGGATTTGTTGGCTCGGCGCGCGGCCGCGACCGCCGTTCGCAACTCACCCGTCGTCGAAACAACCTCCATGCCGGTATTATATTCGACCCCGCACGCAGGTTCCTAGGCCGGAGTTCCCGGACAATGTGCCGTTGGTTGGCAAAGGTGGGAGGGTCGGACCCAGGGCCGGTCAATTCATCAGCTCGATTCTCGACGATCGAGGTCGGCAAGCAGCTCTCCAATCGATCGCCGCAATACCGGATGCGTCATCTCCGCCGCAATCTCGGCAGCGGGTGCAAGTACAAAACGGCGTTCATGCATCCGCGGATGCGGTACTTGCAAATCAGGCTCGTCGCAAATCCGGGCGCCGTAGAACAACAGATCGAGATCAATGGTGCGCGGGCCCCACGATACTTCGCGGGACCGGCCCAGTTTTTTCTCAATCGCCAGCAGCAGATCCAGCAGCTCGCGGGGCGCAAGCGACGTATCGAACCTGATGGCCGCGTTGAGGAACGCTCCCTGGTTCGGCGGTCCGCCAACCGGCTCGGTTGTGTGCAGAGTGCTTGTCGCGATCAGAGTAACCTGCGGATGGGCGACCAATTCCTTGATTGCCTGGCAAATGTTTGCCGCGCGGTCGCCCAGGTTCGAGCCGAGTGCGATCAGACAGGACATTGAGCGATGAGGGATGAGCGATGAGGGACGACGGAACTCGGCCCCCACCTTGTGCGATCCTTGATCCTTCATTCAAAACAAACGCGGCCGGGCACACGGGCGTGTACCCGGCCGCTCGATGCTCACTTGGGCGAGGTCCATCCCAGCCGAAGCGGGCCAAAAGTCAAGGGGGGGCCTCCGAGCCCCGACACAAGAGTCGTCGACCGTCGGTCCTGTCAGTCGCCGCCCCCCCAACAATGTGTTAGTTGACGTTATGTATACTGTTGTCGATCGAATCCGTCGGGTCCGCAGGCTCGGCAATCTGACGGCCAACGCCGCCAAGAGGTTGGGCAAAGACCGGGATCTGTTCCTAGTTGAACGCGCCTGACAAAACTAAACTGCTGAGTGGCTTGCGCCCCAGGTCTCTCTTGTCGATGGTCGCTTCCGTCGCACGCCGAGGCCGTTCAGGCCTTCCACCCCCAGCCGTCCCTTCCAACCCCAGCCGGCCCGTGAATCGTCGAAATCCGATACGTCCATGTTGCGCTACAGGAGATGTATTTTGAAATGTCATCCACGTGCGATTACCAACTGTCGCGAGGCGTGAGCGTTTTGTCAAGCGGCCGAAAAGATTTCGTCGCGATCGAATTTACCTTGTGGAAAAGTCCTCTTGCAATCCGCGCTCGCCATGCGCAGCGCGCGGCGTGCCCCTGGAATCGTGGTGGCTTGCGATCCGTACATGGAGGGAACTACGATTGAGTACACAATCGATGGGTACTCCACTCCCCCCGGCACTTCACGATCGCGATGAGCGCAGCCGCTTTGCCAACGCGCACGACTGAATTGGGTTCACGCACCGCGCTGCCTCCCAACTTTCGGCTGTCCGTTGTGATTCCCGTGTTTAATGAAGTCGGCACGCTCGGCCAGGTGATTGAGCGCGTTCGGGCCACCGGCTTGTCCTGCGAGATCATCGTGGTTGACGACGGCAGCACCGATGGCACGCGGGCGATGCTGGCCAAATTCGCTCCTGGCAACGATCTGGTCGTCGTGCTGCACGCCACCAATCAGGGCAAAGGCGCCGCACTCAAGACGGGATTTCTCAAGGCAGCCGGCGATATTGTGCTGGTGCAAGACGCCGATCTGGAGTACCACCCGGCCGACTACCTGCGACTGATGCAACCCATCATCGATGGAGCCGCCGACGTGGTTTACGGCAGTCGCTTTCTTACAAGGGAGGGGGCATCCGGCAAGACCCGCCATTGGCACACGCTGGCCAACCGTTTTGTTACGCGGCTGTCCAACCATTTCACGGGTCTGCAACTGACCGACATGGAAACCTGCTTTAAGGTATTCCGCCGCGATGTGATCCAGCAGATCGCGCCGACGCTTGAGCAACGAGGTTTTGGCATCGAACCGGAACTGACCGCCAAGGTGGCCCGGCTGCCGAACATTCGCCTGGTCGAAGTCCCCATCCGCTACACCGCCCGTGGCTACGCCGATGGGAAAAAAATCGGCTGGCGCGACGGGTTATGGGCTCTCTGGTGCGTGATGAAGTATTGACGGGATATGCAGCGAATGAGCCTGCCGGGGGACGTGATTCGCGGATCTTCTTCCAATTCGCTGCATCAGACGGTTCGAAACACTGGCATGAGCCTTACGATTGCTGCGTCGGCAATCCTTTGCCCGTCCCGGGCGCAAACCCCCGCCGCATGGTGTTCTCGGTAATGGTCCGCGGCAGGACGAATTGCAGCAGGTAATCGGGGCCGCCGGACTGGGTGCCGATGCCGGACATTTTGAAGCCTCCAAACGGCTGCCTGCCAGGAAGCGCGCCGGTGATGCCGCGATTCAGATACAGGTTGCCGACCATCAACTCGCCTTTGGCTCGCTGCAGGTTCGCGGGGCTGCGGCTGAAAATGCCGCCGCTGAGTGCGTAATCGGTGCCGTTGAAGATCGCGAATGCTTCGCCGAGATTGCCGGCGCGCATGACCACCAGCAGGGGGCCGAAAATTTCTTCCTGCGCCAGACGGCTGTCGGGAGCAACATCCGCGAAGATCTGCGGACCAACGTAAAAACCTTCCTCGGCCAGCGCGCCAATATCAACCGAGAGCACTTCACGCGCGGTCTCTCGCCCGAGGGCGATGAACCCATGAACACGGGTCCGCGATTCTTCATCGACCAGCGGGCCAACACTGGTTCCGGGATCATCTGCCGGGCCGACCTTGAGACTGCGTGTGGCTTCGACGAGTCGCTGCAGGAAGGTGTCATACGCATTACCCACCACGATCGCGCGAGCGCAGGCCGAGCATTTTTGGCCCTGGTAGCCGAAGGCGCTGCGCATCACGCCGACGACCGCCTCGTCGAGATCAGCATCGTCGTCGACGATGATGGCGTTTTTACCCCCCATCTCGGCGATCACCTTTTTGATGCTGGTCAGGCCGTGAGCGGAAACCTCTGCGGCCCGACGATTGATCGCCAGGCCAACGCTGCGGGAACCGGTAAACGCGATTACCGCTACGTCGGGATGTTCGACCAGCGCTGCCCCGGCAACATCCCCTTCGCCGGGCAGATTGTTCACGACACCGGGGGGGAACTCGGCTTCGTTGAAGACTTCCATCAGCTTGGCCGCGACGACCGAGGATTGCTCGGCCGGCTTCATCACCACGGTGTTGCCTGTGGCTAGCGCGGCAGCGGTCATTCCGGCAAGAATCGCCAGCGGAAAGTTCCAAGGAGCAATCACGGCCGTCACTCCGCGGGGCATGTAGACAAACCGGTTTTCCTCGCCAGGCACGTCAGCGCCGCGCAGGCCTTCCATGCCAATCGCACCCTGGGCGTAGTACTCACAAAAGTCGATCGCCTCGCAGACGTCGGCGTCCGCTTCTCGCCAGCCCTTGCCGACTTCGCTGACAACCCAGGCCGCCAGCTCGAAGCGGCGGCGTCGCATCACTTCCGCCGCCGCGCGCAGGCACTCCGCTCGTTTTTCCGCGCCGCGCCCAGCCCAGTCGGGAAACGCGCGCTTCGCCGCGGCGACGGCTTGTTTCGCCTGCTCGAGGGTCGCCCACCCCACATACCCGACCACTTCCCGCCGGTGTGAGGGATTGATCGAAGGAATTCGCTCGACCGGCTCGATGGCGCGCCCGTCGATCCACAGCGGAAATAACGCTTCGAATGCTCCGCGCACGCGCTCGAGGGCTTCGCCCATCGCCTCGCGATTCGCGGCCATCGCAAAATCAGCGCGCGGCTCGTTGTTATATTCCGGCTGCAGCCGCAACTGCGGCATCGGCGTCGCGGCTGCTTGCAGCGGAGCGGTATCACGACAGGACGGTTTCGATGGATTCATCAACAGCACCTCCGTTTCGGCGTTCTCGACGGAACTTACACGCAGAAAAGATTCGTTCGCCGAATTTTCCAGCAGTCGGCGCACCAGGTACGCCATGCCAGGGATCAACTCGCCAAACGGCATGTACACGCGCAGCCGGTGGCCCATCTCGACGATGGCCCGCTTGGCGTCGTCGGCCATGCCGTAGAGCATCTGCACTTCGAGGCTCCCCGGCGGCAGGTCCAGCGACTCGGCAACGGCCAACCCATGAGCCAGCGAACGCACGTTATGGCTGCCCAGCGCCGTGCGCAAATGCTGGTGATTCTCCAGCGCGTACCGCGTGAGCCGCTCGTACGAAGCGTCCGACTGACGCTTCTGCTGGAATACGGGAATCGGCCAGCCCGCTGCCTGCGCATGCACGCTTTCGTAGTCCCAGTAGGCTCCTTTCACCAGCCGCACCCAGACGGGCGCGCCGCGCCTGCGAGCCCAGTCGGCCAGTCCTTCCAGGTCGCGCTGGGCGTCGTGCAGGTAGCATTGAATGACGATGCCCACGTCGCTGGTTTCGCGAAACTCGTCTTCGAGCAGCGTTTGCTTGAAGATATCGAGTGTCAGATCCTTGGTGGCATACGACTCCATGTCAATGTTGATAAACCCCCGCTGTGCGCGTGCCACGCGCAGCAATTCGCGGAAGCGACGTTGCACCCGCCGCGACGTGCCCGCCGGATCAATCGCGTCGAACTGACTGTCGAGGGCGGTTGGCTTGATCGAGAGATTCAATCGTGGCACGAGGCCATGTGGCGAATCGTCGAGCAGCGGATTGTGCGACCAGGCGTTCAGCGCTGGAGCAAGGTCACGAATGAGTTGCAGATAGGAGTGAAAATATCGTTCCGCCTCGTCGTCGCTTGTGACGGCCTCCCCCAGCAGATCGAGCGTGAAGGCCCGGCCGGCGATGCGTTCTCGTTTGACCGCGTCGTGCACTTGGGCCGCCGTCGTCCCGGCAATGAACCGTCTCGCCTGCCGCAACACCTCCCCCCGCACGATGCGTCCCGCCGCGCGGGCGGTCAGATTGGTGCAGGACGCCAGCCACAGCGCCCAACGCGCAAGAATTGGCAACTTGTCTGCCACGGAGCCAAAATACTCGCGCAGATGCCGGGCCAGCACGTCGCCTTGGTCGAGCATGGGCAGCACATCGACGAAGCGAAACATCTGCACCTTCAGCGCTTCATCACGCATGCCGCGAGTCATCAGGCGATCATCCCAGTAACGCCGACTGAATACGCCCGGCCGATACGCCGCGGCACGCGCAAAGATCTCCTGCCCAATCCGCTGCGTGGCGGATTCGATGATGGTCAAATCCAGAGTCCGGCGGCCGTTTCGCATGGATGGGAATTGCGAAGTCACTTCAAAGGTAAACGCGCCGGTTGTAAATGAACCACTCCACCAGAAGAACGCAGAAGGACGCCAGCAGCAGCAGTCGCCATAATTCGCGGCGAGTGCTCTCGCTGGACGCCACCCCCGCCACGTCGACATAACCGATTTTGATCGTGTTTTCAGCCCGCGGACGGATGTCACTTTCGGCTGAGTCAAAAAGATTGACCGCGAACGCCTGGGTCGGTTTTTTTTCCTCTTCGATCTGGTAGATCCCCAACTCGTCGGTATCGGCGTAGTGAAACATGCCCCCTTTCGTGCGGGCCAGGACTTCGCTCCGGCCACTCGGCGAACGCACCGTCAAGCGTTGAGTGTGCGAGTCGCTGCGCAGCGACAGCAGCCGCCCGGGCGTGATACTGCCAGTGTCGACCGCTTGCCGGCTGCCAGCCAGGTACTGCATTGCGTTGAGCACGAACACCGGAAAGCTCAGCCGCAGCGGCCAATCGGTGTTGGCATACTTTCCCCCCTTTTCGTCCGCGCCCACGATTTCGCCGGCCAGCACGGCATCCTCAAAGTTTTCTCGCGGAGCAACGGCGAACAGCAGGCCCGCGTCGGTGTCGATCAGCCGGGTGCCGCCGGCCGGCAGTTTCATTGCAATCGCCTCGGCAAAATGGACGTTGCCCAGATCGATTAACTGCATGAGCGGGTGGGCGCTATCGAGATCCATGATTTGGGGACCTTTGATTTTGTCAGGGGCTGTTTTTGCATCGAAGCCCCACTCCGCCAACGGTGGCAGACGCCCGATGAACAGCGTGTTGGCCTGCGGCATTTCCTTGGGCTGGCACTGATCATAAATAATCATGTCGTACGCGCCGCCGGCCGCCTGTTGCAGGTGGTCTTTGGCATCGAGCACCGACGGTTGGGCGATGACGACCTCGGCCAATTGGCTGGCGCGCGGCGTGCCGACGGCAAACACGACAGCATCATTGCCCGGCGTCACCAGCAGCACTTTGCCGCGTCGAGGCGAGCTGACGACCGCCCAGGCGCGGTCGTCGCTGGCCAGATTTCCGCCCGGTGAAACGCGAAGTTCCAACGTGCCGGATGCCAGGTCGCGCAGATCGAATGCGACCCCCGAGCCTTCGCCCGCCTTCACGTGCACTTCATCGGCGTCAATCACGCGTCCATCGTGCAACAGCGTCGCGGTGACCTTGGCTTCCTGGCTGCCATTGTTTTCAATGCGTGCGAACGCCTGGCTGCGCAATGTATTCTCTTCAGCACGTTGGACCGCGAAAGACGTGATGCCGATATTGGTGGATTCCGGGTTTCCAAGGGGCACGTACACCGGCTTGAGATTGCCCAGTGAGAAGCCCTGGACGGCGGGGAACTTTCCGTCGCTGAAAATGTACAGCGTGGCGGGCAAGCCTTCGCTGATGCGATTCTCGCCAAACTCAAACTGCCGCCCCGGATTGGCCAATCCGGCGGCCACCTTCAGCGCTTCACCCAGCGCAGTGGAACGATGGGTTGGCTCGATGGCATCCAGCCGGCGGCGCAATTCACGCCGGTTGTCCGTGAACAGTTGCTCGACGCGGGCACGGTCGGAAAAGCTGACGATCATCGCCACGTCGCCGGAGCGCATCTGGTCGATCATCTCGGCAACGCGTCGCTTGGATTCGGCCAATCGCGACTCGGCAACGTCGTTGGAATTCATGCTGGCCGAGTTATCGACCAGGAATATAAACCGGTCGCCGATGAGCTTGCTGCCGCGATAACCGGGCCGCAGCAGCGCGAAGATCGCCAGGCCCACGATCAGCAACTGCAAGAACAGCAGCAGATTCTGCCGCAGCTTTTGCCAGATACTGTTGACGTGCAGGTCTTCGATCGACTTTCGCCAGAGGTATGTGCTGGGCACTTCCAGCGGCTGACGGCGAAGTTTGAGGAAGTACAAAAGCACGATCGCCGGCGGAACCAGCAGCACCCATAGCCATTGCCACCACGAGAGCATCGGCGTGAAGTGATCGGTCCACCAGGAAAGCAAGCCGCTCATCGCACCAGGCCTCGTTTGCGGAGGTAGCTCGACACCAGCTGCTCCACCGGCAACTGATTGGTGGCCAGCAGATAATTCATACCTCGCCGCGTGCAGAACTCGCGCGCCCCGGATGTGAACGCCGCGAGCGTTTGCTGGTAGCGATGGAGCAGGGGGGCGCTGGCGGTAATTTCCGCCACGTCTTGATCCTCGCAATCGACGAGCTTGAGATCACCCTTCACATCCGGCTCGACCTCTTCGGCGGAAAGCAGATGGATCACATACACGTCCAGCTGTTGTGAAACAAGGTACCGCATGGCCGCTTCGTAGCCGGTTTTTTCCATCAGGTCTGAAATCAGGACGAAGATCCCCTTGCCCGAGTTTCGCAGGCAGAAATTCTTCACGCCAGTCGCCAGCGAGGTCGTCTCGCCTGCGGCAATGCCGTCGAGATAATCAAGCATTCGCCAGACGCTGGCCCGGCCGCGGAAGATGGGTCCCGGCCGGCGAGCCGGCTGGCCGAGAGTTTCGATCTTCACGCGATCGGCCCGCACCAGCCCAATGAATGACAGCGCCGCCGCGAGCTGTTTGGCGTGGTGCAATTTGGTTGGCGACCCAAACTCCATCGACAAGCTGGCGTCGAGCAGCACGTAGAAGTGCAGATCCTCTTCCTCCAGAAACATCTTGAGAAACAGCTTATCGAGCCGCGCATACGTGTTCCAATCGACAAAACGCAGGTCGTCGCCCGCCACATAGCTGCGAAAGTCGGCAAACTCAACGCTCTGACCTTTGCGTTTGCTCCGCCGCTCCCCCTTGATGCGACCGCGAAACACCTTGCGGCTGACGAGTTCCAGGCGCTCGAGCTGCGCAAGCAGCTCAGGCGTGAGCAGTTGATTCGTTTCAGTTGCAGGCATGGTCATCACATCGCCCTGGATGGGCGAGAGTCAATAGTCAGGGGTGAAACCCCTAAAGACGGGTCGCGAACTCCATCAAGCCCTGGAAGGGCGGCAGTGTCGTCATGATTAAGTTTGCCATCAATTTCACAAATAGCGCTCTTCGACCGGAATGTTGTGTTTCTTCAACATCGAAACAAATTCTTGTTGGAACGTGCGTTTACGATGATGTTCTGGATGGTTGCCAATATATTCCTTCACTCTGTCAATCTGTGAATAACTGACCGCGAACGCGCCGTAGCCAGCTTGCCATGCGAACTCATGTCTGTCGGGAAATGTGTCGTGGATCCATTTCGATGACTCGGCTTTTATTTCGCGCATCTAAGCGGAAACGGCAATTTCCTTGTTGAGCGAGGCGAGCAAATGAACATGATCCGGCATTCCGCCCGCGTCGACCAGAACGGAATTGAGCCCTCGGGCAATTCCGCCCATGTATTCAAATAGTCGCGGCTGAAGGTCGTGATCGATCAATTGCGCACGATGTTTCGTGCTGAACACGAGGTGACAATGCAGAGAGACAAAGGATTGGGGCATGGCTGGCTACGAGTCGTTGAGATTTACTGCCGCCCTTCCAGGGCTTGATATGTTTCTTGGGGCCGTTTTCCAGGGGTTTCACCCCTGGCTATTGGCGGACGGCCCTGCCAGGGCCTTGGCAACTTGTCGCCATGCGACAATTCCGCGAACAACTATTTGGCATCTCCCTTCTCAGGGAGCTTTTCCAGAATCTCGAGCAGCACCTGATCGGTCTCGATGCCTTCAGCTTGGGCTTCAAAATTTGCGATCACGCGGTGACGGAAGGCGGGCAAATACACTCGGCGTATATCTTCGAAGCTGACGTTATAACGGCCTTCCAGCAGGGCTCGCACTTTGGCGGCCAGCGCCAAGGTTTGCGCCCCGCGAGGACTGGCCCCCCAGCGCAGATAACGGTTGGTGATCGGCAGCGCGTGGGGACCCTCGGGATGCGTGGCCAGCGTCAACCGCACGGCGTAGTCTTGCACGTGCGGCGCCAGAATGACTTCTCGCACCAGAGCCTGCCACTGGATGATTTCCGATCCGTCCATGACTTTGCTGGGCTCGATCTTCTCGTTCCGCGTGGTGCGGTCGATGATCGTGGCCAACTGCGCGCGCGTTGAATATCCAACGATGAGTTTGAAGAAAAATCGATCCAATTGCGCCTCGGGCAGCGGATACGTCCCCTCCTGCTCGATGGGATTTTGCGTGGCCAACACGAAGAACGGCTGGTCGAGCTTGAACAATTGGCCGGCCGTGCTGACGGACGCTTCCTGCATGGCTTCCAGCAAGGCGGATTGGGTCTTAGGCGTGGCGCGGTTGATTTCATCGGCCAGAAGAATCTGCGTGAACAACGGCCCGCGCTGGAACTCGAAGTACCG
>SXHT01000031.1 GCA_005773095.1 Planctomycetaceae bacterium | reverse complement strand
TTCGGCTACGACCGCACCGATCGCCTGCACGTGGAGGCCGATTTTCTGCCCAATTCGGCCTGGAAACCGCTGAAACGGCCGGCCCGTCACCAAGTCAAAACCCAGCCCCGCGCGCGGCCTGAACGCGTGAAACAACAAATCGTCGAAGCCCGCGGCTTCAAGGACATCCAGCTCGTCGACGAGTGGGTGGCGGAGATGCCGTATCGACCGGTCGCCTGCCGGCACACGTATCGTTTGATCGTCGTGCGGAAGAACCTGAGGGTGAACGATCCCCAACAGGGGCGGTTATTCGACGACTACGTGTACTTCTTCTACATCACCAACCACAAGGACCTGACGCCCGCCCAGATCGTGTTCTCGGCCAATGACCGTTGCCACCAGGAGAATCATCTGGCGCAGTTGAAGGCGATCTGAGCGCTGCATGCTCCGGTCGATAACCTGCTCTCGAACGAAGCCTATATGTTGATGACGGCGTTGGCCTGGAATCTCAAGGCCTGGCTGGCGCTGCGATTGCCGGAGACGCCGGGGCGAGGCCAGGAGAAGCATCGGGCCGAGAAGCAGAAACTGCTCAAGCTGGAGTTTCGCACGTTCGTCAACAGTTGGCTGCGGATTCCCTGTCAGGTGGTTAAAACGGGGCACAAGCTTGTGTGTCGGATGCTGGCCTGGAACGGGTGGCAAGACGTGTTCTTCCGTCTGGCCGAACAGTTCCGCCGACCGCTGCGTTGCTGAGAACTCGGCTCACCGGAGTCGCGCGGCCGACACACCGGTGGGCTTATCTTGAAGGTGGAGTACGTACGCTCCACACTCGCCGCCACGCCCGACCCCGCAAGGAACCCCATCACATGCAGCCACGACAACTCGACGCCGACCATCGCCGCCACGACGAACCGCTGACGGTGCGCCCGGCCGCGTGGTGCCTGTGAGCGCCCCGGACTACGCTTATTTAAGGCCTAGTACGTCGGCGGAAGTCAGCGGCAGACGAGTGTTTGTAGATGTTTCTGACATTATTTGAATCCGTGATGGGTATCGGTCGGGTCAGTTATCGAGCAGCGATTGCTGTTTCTGCCGCTTCTCGTGCCCGTATACTCGCTCGATTATGTAGCTCTTGTTGAGATAGTCGTTCGTGGCTGGGTCAAGCGTCTGGTGAATGAGCAACGCCACGTCAAGGCGGTCGCCTGCCCCAAAAACTTCGATGCCGGTCTGGACTCGCTCCAGAAACTCCGCGTCTTCGATTTTGGTAGCGATAATGTGCCCCTGTCGGTTAAATCGCCACTTGCCGGTTCCCTCAAAGACGATAGACGCGATGCTCAGCATCTCACGACTTCGCAAGTCGCGTTCGTTCGGTGGCAAAGCTGATGGCGGGGCCGATTTGTAGTAGCTGAATTCGCTTCTCGCGACTGTGACGAAGGAGACTCGCTCATCGCCTCGCAGCAATTCAAAGCCAGAAATAGCTTGGTCCTTTTCGAGTTCCGCCGTCGCGGCGGCCATCTGGCGATTCGCATTGGAGGTAGGACTCAGAAGGTTGAGGGTTATGGTCCCAATGGAGACTTCTTTGCCGTCAATAGTGACAGTGGATGTTGTCGTTGTCGGCGGCTCGGCACCTTTCAAGCTCCTTTTGATGTCAAAGTAGTTTTGAAGAATATCGAGCACAGTCTCGATGAGCGGACTGGACACAAGCATGGCCCCCGCCGTGACCAGGATTAGGTCAAGCGGAATCTCAAAGCTGCCCTTCGCGAATGGTCTCGCTTTTATGAGAAGCTGCTCATTCTCGGAGATTTGTTGCTGAGCTTCGATTATCAGGGCCACGACGGCTGACATCGTGCTGGACACGGCGGTAGCGTTGACCTGGCTATCTTCAGAAGCAAGGCGGACTACCAGCGATTCAGTTGTGTCGTGTTCTGGGGGCATTGGTGCCCGTCACTTTCAAATGGGAAGCTGTCGTTGAAGCAGTTCATCTGCACCGGACACGAACGCAATTAGGTCTTCGATTCGCGTCTTGGTCTTCGCAGGGTCGATAGCTCGCACTCGGCTGTGAGCATTGAGGTCTCCCTCATGTGCGATGCAATGACGCCGTTGCACGAGCGTTGTCAATGATTTGAGAAGCGTCTTGCGTCGCTTCAGTTTCTCAACATTGCTGGAGAAGTCCTTCAGTCCGTAGGCAAGAAATAGTTCGTCGATAACGGTATGTCTCTGTGTCGTGATATGCTGGTGGTATGCTTCAACCAGCTTACGGATGCGGCGATATGGGCGGTCCATCGCAAGTAGCTCAAGAGCACATTCAGTGTTCAAGCCCGCATCTTCAAGAAGTTGCACCATCGCCTTTGTTGCACCCTTCTTCTTCAGAAAAGGGACGAAGCGTTCGGCGAATACATCTGTGAAGTATGCGTCCATCGCCGCAACGGCGAGCACGACGGCGGCTCGCGTCATGTCGGATAGGTCGATTGGCGGCGTGGTTGGGGCAAGTGCCATTATTCTCTCGACGGGAGCCTGAAGTGCGATAAGGTCGAGGCTTCGCTTAGCGACCGTCTCGAAGGTCGTGTACGATTTGCTTGGTTGCGGCGTCTTTGTTGTAGTTGTTTTGGCCACGATAGCTGTCTCCGATTTCACTTTAGGGCCCATCGGAGCGTGTAAAGCGGCACAAGGTTCTCGCTCATCCGCAGTTGACCTTCAATCTTGGAAATCAGCCCTTCGCGTTGTCCGTCGATGGCGTCCTGTGCATCGTAAAGTTCGCGTCGCATCTTATTGCGTTCGGATTCGGCCGTCTTGAGCCGCTTTTGTGCGGCGAGCTTCTCGGTCAGGGCCGTGGCCGATTGGCTTTCGCGGCGAATGTCTTTGATTTGCTGGTCGAGGTCTTTGATTTCTCGCTCCAGCCCCAGCTTCAGGTCGTCCGACCATCGCTCCAGCTTGGCGACTTCCTCGTCGAAGAAGAGTCCATTGCGGTCATCGACTTGTTTGACGCAGCGGCCGGCCTCCTGCTTCCGAGCTTCGTCAAGGGTTGACGCGGCCGGTTTCGAGCTAGACTTGCTCGATATGCTGGCCGGCAAATTAAGCAGCTTGTAGCACAAGTCGCTGTCGAGCCGGGTGCCGTCTTCGGTGGCGGCGGCGAAGACGAGGAACTCTTCGCTCTCGAACGACTGCACGGTAAGCTTCGATAATTCGAGCCAGCCGGACGAGCCTTTGAACTTTTCGAGTGCGGCAATCTTGCTGCCGTGGGCGGCGTAGTCGAACGCGACTTCCGCGACGCCAAGCTCTCGCTGCTTGGCTCGCTCGATGAGCATCACGGCCAGCGGATGGTCGGCCCGATAGAATGCGTCGCCGTCCTTCTCGGCCTGCTTCCAATCCAGGTTGTAGTTGCCCTTGCGAAAC
The DNA here is from genome assembly GCA_005773095.1 of Planctomycetaceae bacterium. Lineage (GTDB taxonomy): Bacteria > Planctomycetota > Planctomycetia > Pirellulales > PALSA-1355 > SXHT01. The sequence continues at coordinate 10,194 of SXHT01000031.1, read as the reverse complement.
TCCTCGCCCGTGAAGAAAAAGCGGGGCTGCTTCGGGTTGAACGTCGCTTGGTCCCCTAGCTCGTGCTGCGTGAGTGCCAAGAGCCAGCGTTCGCGGTCCGACAGACTGGAGAACGCCTGCTTGCGATGGACCTTGAGCCGTGCGTGAACGTCTTCGTCGAAGTTGTCGAGCAAGGCTTCGCGGGTCTGGGCCATGCGAGACTGTACTTGTTCCTCAAGTTCGGCCTGCAAGCTGTCGAACGCAGTCTGAATCTCTTCGGTCGTTCGACATTCCTGATAGACCTGAGCAATGCGGCGTTCAATATCGACGCCCGATTCCAGTGCTCCGAGAACTTCGTCGCTGGCTCCAAACACGCCGTCGAATAGCTGGAATTTCTCCGACAGTAATTGAAAGACGCGAAGGTCGGCTTCGTTGCGACGATTCAGGAAATTGACCACGACAACATCGTGTTGCTGGCCGTAGCGATGGCAGCGGCCAATGCGTTGCTCGATGCGTTGCGGGTTCCAAGGCAGGTCGTAGTTCACCACAAGCGACGCGAATTGCAGATTGATGCCCTCGGCTCCGGCCTCGGTCGCAATCATCAGCGTTGCTCGGTCGCGGAACTGCTCGACGATGGCGGCCTTGGTGTCAACGGACCGAGAGCCGCTGACGATGCTCTCGCCTTCGTGCCGTTTGGTCCATTGCTCGTAGATTTCCCGCGAGTGTGGGTCGGTATTGGTGCCGTTCATCAGCACGAGCTTGTCTTGGTAGCCGTTCTTGCTGAGCAAATCGAAGAGATAGTCTTGGGTGCGACGTGATTCGGTAAAGATGACGGCCTTGCGTTTCGCTCCAAGAGCGTCGGCCTTTTCAAAGGCAATCTTCAAGGCGGAAAGCAAAGCACTGCCTTTGGCGTTCTGGCCGATGGCGTCGGCGAGGTCGGCGTATTTCTTGAGTTCGGCGAGTTCTTCGCGAATCAGGGCGGGGTCAATCTCCGGCTCTTCGACCGGCTCTTCCTCCCATTCGTCTTGAAGCTCATCCAAGTTTTCAACGTCTTCCTCAATCCGGGCCGTGTCGGATACTTCATTCTTAGCGAGCAAGTCTTCAAGCCGGGTCACGAGCCTTCTTAATGTGCCGCCGATGGCGAAGCTGGATGAAGCCAAGAGCTTCCGCAGAATCATCGTCATCAACATTCGCTGGCTCGACGGCAAGGCGAGCAGCGTTTCTCGCTGCAAGTAGGCTGACACTTGCTGATAAAGCTGGTGCTCAGCATCGGACGGCAGAAATTCCTGCGTTATCGGGACTCGATTGGTGAAGCGGATGTATTCGAGCACTTGCTTTCGCAGCGTTCGTTGGCAGAGCGGCTTCAAGCGTTCTTTGAGCAGCGTGTTGCGTTGCTCTTCATCGTTCGTGCGGACAAATTTCTCGCGGAAGGATGCGGCGTCGCCGAAGACGTGCGGGTCGATGATGCTGACCAGTCCGTAAAGCTCCATGAGGGAGTTTTGCAGCGGCGTCGCCGTGAGCAGCAGCTTGGGAGAACTCCCGACGGCGTCGGCGATGTTGCGGGCCATCTTGTTGCCCGGCTTGTAGACGTTGCGAAGTCGGTGGGCTTCGTCGATGACGACTAAGTCCCAATTGACTCGGCGAAGCTCCTGCGATTTCGCGGATGCGAAATGATAAGAGCAGGCGACAATGCGGCCATCTTGCTCGAAGGGGTTCGAGTGGCCATCGCGTTGGTATTGATTGAAGTTGCGTGACTCCAGCACGACGGTCGGGAGAAAGAACTTCTCTTCGATTTCTTGCTGCCATTGCTTCCGCAGCGTGGCCGGCAGAATGAGGAGTATGCGGCGGCGGCGTTCGGCCCATCGCTGGGCCAACACGATGCCGGCCTCAATGGTTTTGCCAAGGCCGACTTCGTCCGCGAGGATGGCTCCCTTGGCGAGCGGAGAGCGAAACGCGAACAGGGCGGCGTCGACCTGGTGCGGATTGAGGTCCACCTTCGCGTTCGCGATGGACCGCGACAAATTGTGGACGCTGTCCGACGCACTCTTGAGCGTCAGAGCGTGTGCCCAGAACTGACTTTGATAGTCGGTGTGCATAGTCAGCGGGGCTTCGGTCTTCGCCGGGACGGCGAGTTGAGCTTCTTGCGAATTCGCTCCAGTTCACTCCGACTGAAGAGCCGATAGTTGTTGACCGGGTGCCGGTACTCGGCGATTTTGCCGTCGCGGCCCCACTTGCGGATTGTGTTCGGTGATACGCCGAGGAGGTCGGCGGCCTCGTTGACTAATAGGTATTCGTTTGTTGAAGGCACGGGTGCGTCTTCCGTGGTCGCAAGGGACGGACTGCAAGCGTGTAGAAACCTTACCAAAGCCCGCCAACGATTAGAAGCACCTGCGGCGGTCCGAGTTTGAAAGATTGGCTGGCCCTTCCGGGCCAGCCGGGCGGCTCAGGCCGCCTTGGCCTCGGACTTTCGGCGGGCGTCGATGGACCGGATTGCCTCTTGGGAAAACTCAACGACTGCTTCCAGTTGTTCGCGGCTTAGGCTGCCGTGTTGCCACTGGCCCTTTGCGTCCTTGTATGGCCGCTTATGGGTTGCTTTTTCATGGTTTCCTCCATTTGAAAAAGCCAGCTTGTGGTGCAAATACACGACGATTATGGTAGAAATCCTGCAACTCGGCGGGCCAAGATAGGGGGACAGGCACAAGAACCTTGCCAGGCAAGCTGGAAGTGACCTGGTGGAAAGAGCCTTTCGAGCACCGTGACGAATCAACGGCAAAAACTGCCCAGCGGTTTGGCGATGAATCGACTGCGAGCGAGACGCGCCAAATCGAAGCCTTCTTGAGTCATGAAGAAACTGCCGCTGCGGTTTGCACGAAGCAATCTTTCCGCCGCGCGCGACGATTACGGCGTGCCGCACGTGCAGGCCGATTCCTGGCTCGATGCGCTCTACGCACTCGGGTACTTGCACGCCTTTGACCGGCCGACGCAAATGTTGTTCGCCCGCGTCGTCGCCAGCGGCCGTTCGGCGGAGCTGATCGCGGACAAGCCGGAACTGGTTGAAACCGATCGCTTCTTTCGGCGCGTCGGCCTGGCGCTCAATCTGGAACGCGAGGTGGAATTGCTCGAGCCGCGAATCCGTGCCCAACTGCGGGCGTACTGCGCCGGCGTGAACGACGGCCTGAAAGAGACAGGCCGCTCTTTGCCGATGTGGGCCACCGGTTTCGTGCCGACCCCCTGGGATGAGGCGGCCGTGCTGCTCGTCGGCAACCTGTTGAGTTTCGGCGGGCTTGTCGTGGGGCAGCAACAGAACGAGCGCATCTTGTTTGAGCTGGTCCAAGCCGGAGTGGCCGACGAGAAGATGCGCGAGCTGTTCCGGCCCGAGCTTGACCATGCTGATTTCGATCTCCTTCGGCAGCTAAAAATCTCCAGTCAACTTTCCGATGGGGCATTGGAGCTGATCACCGACTTGCCTCGACTGGCCGGCAGCAACGCCTGGGCGGTCAGCGCCGAACGAAGCGCCACCGGTTCCGCTCTCTTGGCCGGTGATCCTCATCTGGAAATCAATCGCTTGCCTGCCATTTGGTATGAAGCCGTGTTGCGTTGGGGCGACCGCTACGTGATGGGTGCATCGCTGCCGGGCTGTCCGCTGTTCGCCGTTGCCCGCACCGAGCGATTGGCGTGGTCGGTCACGTATCTCAAAGGGGATACCAGCGACTACTTTGTGGAGGATTGCCGGGCGGGAGGCACAACCGGCTGGCAGTATCGCCGCGGCGACGCGTGGCGCGATTTCGACCTGCGGGTCGAGCAGATCGTCCGCAAGGGCAAGCTCGTCGAATCGTTCCGCGTTTTTCATAACGAGCAAGGCACGCTCGATATCGAGCCTGGCGCCGGTGAGCCCGGTTATTACCTCTCGCTCGCCTGGACGGGCCATAGCCAGGGCGCTAGCCGCTCGATTGGCTCGTGGCTTGAGGTGATTGCCGCGGGCACCGCCAGCGAGGCGATGGCCCGCGCGCGAATGTGTCCCATGCCCACGTTGTGTTGGGTATTCGCCGATCGCTACGGCCACATTGGCAAACAGGCGAATGGTTGGTTTCCGCGGCGCGGCGGCGGCCACTCGGGGCTGCTGCCGATTCCGGCTTGGGACGAGCGCAATCTCTGGCAAGGCCGATTGCCCAGCGAGGTGCTGCCGGCCGAGTTTGATCCGCCGCGCGGATTTGTCAGTTCGGCCAACGAGAGCATCAATCCCGCCACGGGCCCACGATTTTCCACGCTGCTGCTGCCCGACTATCGCAAGCGGCGGATCGACGAGCGATTACACAAGTTGTCGCAAGCCACGATCACCGACATGCAGTCCATTCAATACGACGTGGTCAGCATGCAGGCGCGCGAGCTATTGGCCGTCCTCTTGCCGCACTTGCCCGACAGTCTATTTAAGCGTCGACTGTCGGACTGGGACTGTTCGTACCATCCTGATCGCATCGAGCCAACGATGTTTCTGAATCTTTATCGCACGCTGCTGCTGGAAGTGTTTGGTCACGAAACGAACATCGGCTGGAGGCGGATGGTGTTCTTGATATCGCGCATCGGCTATTCAACGATGGTGCTGACGGCGATCGACAATCTACTGAAGCAGGAACATTCGCTGTGGTGGAAGGGACGCGACAAGGGAGATCTGATTCGCAAGGCCGCCGAGCAGGCCGCCGCCAAGCCCGCCGTGCCCTGGGGGGTAACAAACCGCTTTCATTTCGTGAATCGTTTCTTCGCCAATTGGCTGGTCGGGCGGGCGCTCGGCATGCACACCCGAGCGATTGCCATGCCCGGCTGTCACGCCTCGCCGTTTCAAGGTCACTTGCTGAGGACCTCCACTCGCGAGACGACGTTTGCGCCCTCCTATCATTTCGCGACCGATCTCTCAACCGACGCCGCTTGGACGAATCTGCCGGGTGGTCCGAGCGAAAGCGCGCTGTCGCCGTATTATAAGAATGACATTTCACGTTGGCGAAGCGGGGTCTACAAGCGATTGAGTGTGTGAGGTAACCGTTCACGGGCCAAGACATGTACCTGGCGACTCGATTGGCCATTCTGATGTGTCGCAGACACTCGTCAGCTCGAGCAGCAGGTCATGCATTACCGAACTTCAGGGTCGCTATCCGTGGTCGTGGCAGTGAGGACTGCAAGCAGGTCCCGCAGCTCCTGATCCGCCAACTGCGCCACCAGGTCCGTCGGCATGAGCGAGGTCTTCAACTCCTTGCGCTGCACGATGTCGGCTGTCTGGAAGGTACGCTCTTGCCCGGTCGCATCGCGGAAGACCTCCGTGTTGGAGGAACGCAACAGCAGGCCGCTGAAAACGGTGCCATCCGCGAGTTCGAGTACCGTCGTATAATACTGCGGAGCGACTTCGCGGTTCGGTTCGAGAATGGATCGCAGAATGCTCGCCTGGTCGCCTTGCCGCGCGATCAGGCTCAGATCGGGGCCGACGACATTGCCACGTCCACGGTGGCGATGGCAAGTGGCGCACAATCCCAGTTTGGAATGGAAGAAGATGCGCCGGCCCGCCTCGGTATTGGGTTGTCCGGGCAGAGCCGCAAGTCGTTTCAACCATGCAGCCGTGTCGTCGAGGCCGGGACGCCCATGATGGATCGACGAGGCATCGAGAATCGCCCCAACGAGCGGTTGCGATTGAGGATGGCTTCGGGCGATCGCGGGTAGGGATTGCCTGGCACTGTCATCGACCAATGCCGAGCGCATCGCGCGCAGCGCTTCATCCCGGATTGGGGCGTGGTCGTGGCTGGCCAGCTTTCGGAGCAACTCTTTGTGGCCGGTTTCCGACGAACGGGCGAGCCCGGCGATGGCATCGGCTCGCAGCTCGGCGTTGAGCGAATCGTTGGCGGCGATATCGGCCAACACTTGCCATGCATCTTCGGAATCGCGCGCAGCCAGAGTATGCACGACCTCCAGCGAGAGAACTGGATCGTTCGCCGCGAGGAGTTCGCGAAGCAGCGGCACGGTGATCTTCGCGTGCGAGGCGGGAGCAAGACGTAAGGCGTAGCCCTTCTGGCGTGCAGGCGTGGCGGTGTCGGTCACGCGCTCCACAAGCACTTCGGCATCGGTTACGCCGGCGCCAGGATTGCCACGGAGTGTGTTCCAGGTTGCAAGCACAGCTTCAAACAGGCGATAGTCGAGATCCGGCTGTGTGAGCATTTGCTCCACTTCGGTGCTGAAGTTCGTGAGTACCGCATCGGCGATCCACCGCAGGCATTCGAAGCGCACTTCGGGATCCGAGTCGTTCAGCAAGGCACGCACCCATTTCTCTTCGTTCAAATCCACTCGACGCAGCGCCACGAGCGCCCAAAGGCGATCCCCGGGGGGCATCGCACGCAACGTGTCGGGCGTCCAAGAGTTGCTCTCGCGCGCAAGTGCGGTGAGTGCGGCGTCTGAGAGATAGCCGTCGCTGCCGCGCGCGTGCTCGAAAAGCTGTTGAGCGGTCAGCCTGGCTTTGCCGTTGCGCAAATCCTTGGCGAGGCGAGCGGCTGCGTTCCGGGGTTCCGGCACATGTTTCATCCAGGCGGCCTTGGATTGGTCGATTTCCAACTTCCAGAGCCTGCCGCGAGCGTGAAGCTGATAGGAGCTGAAGACCCAGTCGGTGAGGTAAAACGCACCCTCCGGACCAGGTGCCATACAGACCGGACGAAAGAAGTCGCTGCCTCGCAAGAGTTCGATTCGTTGCGACGTGTAGCCCGCCCCTTTGCCCTCTAGCGGGAAGTAATCGATGCAGTGGCTGCTCCACGAAGGGATCATCACGCCCCCGCCAACTTCCACCACGGCGCACGGCCCTTCACCTGAAGGATGCACCATGCCCAGTGTCCCACGCAGTTCGCCGTTCCATGCCACGAACGGATGCACCGCTGCGCTGCCATACACCCACTGGAACCCATAGTCGGCTCCTTCGATGATGTTCAGCAACCGGCACGGCGGGCGGCTGCCGGGATCATTATCGGCCGCAAACATCTCGCCATCCTTGCGCACCAGTAGTCCAAACGGATTCCAGAAACCGCGGGCGATGCGGCGCATCCGAGTGCCATCCACGGTGCACCAGAAAACCCCACCCTCGCCGCGACCACTTGCCTTGGAACCATCGCGGGCGGTGAGCGTCCAATCCTTGCCAAAGTTTTCACCCAAGGAAAAGACCAGCCCTCCGTCGGGATGCCACGCCATGCCGCTGAGTCCGTTGTGCGGGTAATCAGCGACCGTATCGAGCGAGGCAAGGTTCTCCTCGGTGTCGCCCGTTCCATCGCCATCCAGATCCTTCACGCGCAGTATGCGATCACGTTCCGCCAGATAGACCCAGCCGTCTGGTCCCAGCTCGACATGCATCGTGGCATCGGTCTTGTTGTAGAACACTCGGCGGTTCCTTCCGTCCCTGTCGAACACCAGGATCTCATCGTGCACCGGTCCCGCGTAACCTTGGGGTCGGAAGTGGGTATGGCAAGCCGCCAACCAGATCCGACCTTGCTCATCCACATCAATGCCCGTTGGCGTCACCAGGTCCGGGTGCTGGGCCAGCAGCGTCAGTGTCACGCCCGGCTGCAGCGTTTCAATCTGCGGCGGTAGCTCGGCAGGAACATCAGGGGCTTCGATGACCGTGTTCTGAGCGATGGCACTAGCATGTACAAGCATGCTCACGACGAACGGAGTCAAGATCAGGAAGTGTCGAAGGTTCGTCATCATGGGTCCCGGCAAGGCAATAACTGGAATTTGGAACTACGCGAGCTGTAACCGTTCACGGGCCGGGGACTGGCTCATTTTCCCGGCGAATGCGCGAGAGGCGCATCGTTCGGTCGGGAGGTTGTCCAACGTGGTTCCGGGGAAAATGTGCCTGTCCCCCTCTCTTGGCCCATGAACGGTTACCAAGTATACCCGATCCAAACCGCCGCGTTGGGACGGCGAAACCCTCGGCCGCCGGCAGGGTTAAACCATATGGGACCGCGGGCAGTATCCGTTCATGGGCCGGGGAGGGGCTCATTTTCCCGGCGAATGCGCGCGAGGTGCATCGTTCTGTCAGGAGGTTGCCCAACGTGGTTCAGGGGAAAATTCGCCTGTCCCCCTCTCTTGGCCCGTTCGACGGCGGGCAAGCCCGGCCGCTAAACTGACCATAGATCGCTAGACTGATATTGGTTTTTTCGTTGAGCGTTTCGAGTTCCGCGTTGAGCATTACCGAATCCACGGCCCGGCGTTATGAGCTGCAAGACCCCGACGTGCGGCTGATGCTGTCGGTGCGCGACGACAATGCCGCCGCGTTCGACGAGCTGATGGTGCGGTACCAAGACCGGCTGATCACCGTGCTGGATCATCTCACTGGCCGGCGCGACCTTGCCGAGGACCTGGCCCAGGATGTTTTTTTGCGTGTCTATCGGGCCCGCAAACGGTACGTGCCCGGCGCGAAGTTTTCGACCTGGTTGTTTACGATTGCCAACCATGTGGCGTCGAACGCGCTGCGGTCGCGATCGCGGCGGCCTGAATTAAACCTGGACTCGCGAGCGAGTGGCCCGATGGGGGCTAATCCACTCGACCAAATGGCGCTCGCGGCCAGCGGCATGATGCCGGCGCGGCAGATCGACAAAGCGGAGTTGCGCGAAATGGTGAGATCGGCGTTGGCCAACTTGAATGAGCGACAGCGGATGGCGGTGCTGCTCAACAAGTTCGAAGACATGAGCTACGCCGACATTGCCACCACGATGGAACTCTCGCAGGAAGCGGTGAAGTCGCTGCTGATGCGGGCGCGGGTTAACCTGCGCGAAGTGTTGGAGCCGTACTTGACGGAGGGAAGCGTACCAACGGACATCAAAGGGTAGCCGGTACAGCTATTGCTGGCACGGCGCCGAAGGCACAAGAGGGTATGTGTGCAGATTAAACTCGTAAGCAACCTCGTTCGTGAGTAACCTCAACCATACCCTATCGTCGCTTCACAACCCCGGAATTTGAACGAACCAGCCATGATTCGTGACGAAACTCTTCAGGAAGAGCTGACCGCGTATCTCGACGGCGAGTTGGAGAGCGAGCACCGGTGCCGGGTGGAAGAACGGCTGGCGCGCGATCCCGAGTTTCGCGTCGAGTTGCAGCGCATGCAGCGTGCGTGGGACCTGCTGGATGGGCTGCCGCGTTCCACGGTCGATCATTCTTTCACACGAACCACCATTGAAATGGTTACGCTCGCAGCCGTCGCAGAAGCCAGAACGCAATCGCTGGAGATACCCCGACGTCGACGTCGCCAGGCAATACTGGCTGCGCTCGCAATTGCGGGAGCCGCGCTATCAGGCTTCGCGATCGGAGTCACGCTGTGGCCAAACAAGAATCGCCAGCTGCTGCAGGACTTGCCGGTGATTGAGAATTTTGAACTCTATCGCCACGCCGAGTCGATCGATTTTCTGCGAAAGCTCGAAGCGTCAAAGCTGTTGGACACCCATGGAGACGACCAGGAGGCAAGCGATGGATCATAGCGGCAGGTGGCAGGCAGCAGGTGGCAGGAGGCTTTTGAGCCGCGGACGAATGTCCGCGCGAGCATTCCTACCCGCGATCTGCTATCTGCTACCCGCTGCCGCCTATGCTCAAGACAATCTTGCTGTGCGACAGGAACAGATCCACAAACTGTCGCCCGGCGAGCAACAGCAGTTGCTGCGATCCCAAGAGCGATTCAACGAGCTGCCAGTGGACAAGCAGGATCAATTACGCAAGTTGCACGAGGAGCTCGCGCGCGACCCCAACGCCGAAAAATTGCGGGGTCTGCTGGAGCGCTACCACGCGTGGCTCAAGACGCTATCACCCGAGCTGCGCGCCGAGTTGGTGGAGTTGGCTCCCGACGAGCGACTCGAACGCATCAGGCAACTGATGTCCCGACAGCGCGACGAACAAGAGCGGCGCCGGCCGCGATTCGCCGGCAGCGGGCCCTCCTTGCCCCCCGCCGATCAGCAAGCCATCTTTCGCTGGTTTGGTGCTATTGTTTGGCGGAACCGCGAACAACTTCTGGAAGGAGTCTCACCGCAGATCCGTGAAGAAATCGAACGCCTGGACGAGACCATGCAGCGACGCCGTCTGAGTTTCGTCGCTCTGCAACAATGGAAGAATGGGCCACCGCCGGTGCGGCCCGAGGATCTGCAGCAACTCACGCAAATTCTTTCGCAAGAGACGCAGGCGAGGCTGGCCGGTGCGGATCCGCAGCAG
>SXHT01000274.1 GCA_005773095.1 Planctomycetaceae bacterium | reverse complement strand
TTGGAGTTCCAGTTGTGGCATGAAAGCAGCGGCAACCTGAAGAATCTTACGTTCAAGGGGGGCAAAGCCGACGCCAAAGGCCGCTTCAAAATGACCATCAAGCCGGGCGAAAACGACCTGGGCGAAATCAAGGTGCCGCTCGCGGCGCTGAACAAATGAGTGGATCAGTCCTTAAAGCCCCCTGGGGCATCCGAGGACAGGCACGGGCGCAAGCCCGTGGATAACTAAAGACAATGATCGAAACCCCGTAAGGGGCGACTGCGATTTGGCCAGGAGAGGGGGGCAGGCACATTTTCCCGGGAACCTCGTCGGACAACTTCCTGACAGAACGATGCACCTCTCGCGACTTCGCCGGGAAAATGTGCCAGTCCCCCGTCCATGAACGGTTACAACAGTTCTTCAATCCCCCTTACGGGGCTACACTGATTTTCCCATTCCGCTTCCACGGGCTTGCGCTCGTGGCTAATTGCAGACGCCCCTCACGGGGCTCGGAGTGTATGCAGGCCATCAACTTAAACCGTAGTGCGTTTGCAATTTTGTTCATCGCATTGGCGTTTACCGCCGTTGGCTGTAATCGGCGGGTGGAGTATGGTCCGCGTGCCGAGGCCAGTATCGTCGAGGAAATTCGCCGGACGTTGTCCGCCCCAGCGCCCGCGACCGAAGCAGCAGCCGAAACGGCCGACGCAGCTCCCGTGGGCTGGGCCACGATCAAGGGGACGTTCACGGTATTGGAAAACGTTCCCGAGCCGGCGCCGCTGGCCCAGGCCAAGACGGACCCCGCCTGCGCCAAGCATGTGGTTGTTGACGAATCGATCGTCGTGCAAGACGGAGCGCTCGTGGGTGCGGCGATCTTTGCCCGTTCGCCCAAGTTGCCGCTGACTCCCGATTTGGCGGAGCCCACGGGCGATGTCGTGCTGGACAACAAGAATTGCCGATTCGAGCCGCACGTGTTTTTTGCTCGGACCGGCCAAAAGGTGCTCGTCAGGAACTCCGATCCATTCGGCCATAACACCAAGATCGACAGCGTTGCCAATCCGTCGCAGAATTTCTCGCTTCCCGCTGCGGCCACAGTGGAGCACACTTTCGGCAAAGAGGAACTGCAGCCAGTCAAGATTGGCTGCAGCATTCATCCCTGGATGGGCGGCTGGGCGATCGTGCGCGGCAATCCCTATGGGGGCGTTTCGGACGAGCGGGGATCATTTGTCATTGAGAAGGTGCCAGCGGGCCGCGAGATTGAGTTTCAGTTGTGGCAGGAGAAGGCGGGTCCACTTGATGGCGTGACGATCAACGGCGGTGAGGTCAAGGTGGATGGCAAGGGTCGTTTCAAGCTGAAGCTCGAGCCCGATCAAGAACTGGCGTTGGACATTTCCGTTCCGGCGGATGCGCTGAAGTAACTGGTGAAATGATGGCACGAAGGTTGAACCTAATCTTGTTGAGTTGCGGGATGGCCCTGGCAATCGGCTGCGGCCGGAGTGACGCGCCGCGGTTCAAATTGAACCTGCCTGCGATGGAGCTGCCGCCGGGGCCCATTTTGCCGGCGCAGCGGCAAGAGATCGCCAACGCTTTGACAGCGCTCTTTGGCACGCCGGACCAACCGTACGTCGTGCCGGAATCGGGTCTTGACCTGGCGAAGATCAAGCTCGCGGCCGGGCCGGTAGGGAGCGATCAGGCGGGCCTGCATCGCGGGCTTTATCGCCAGCATTGCGGACATTGCCATGGCACCACGGGGGATGGCATGGGGCCGACCGCCGCAATTCTCAATCCCTATCCGCGAGACTATCGGCAGGGCAAGTTCAAGTATAAGAGTACCAAGCGAGATGCGACGCCCACGCACGACGATCTGGTGCGCATCTTGCGCCAGGGAATCATGGGCACGGCCATGCCCTCGTTCGCGTTGCTCGCCCCCAGCGAAATCGACGCGCTTGTGGAGTACGTCAAGTATCTTGGCCTGCGCGGGCAGGTTGAGTTATCGCTGATTCAGGCGGCCGCTGACTTGGGCGAAGGGGAAAACCTGCAACTCGACCGAGCCTTGCTGATCGACGAGGTGCTGGTGAGCGAAGCGGATAAGTGGAAGACGGCCAGCGAGCAGATCATCGATCCGCCGGATCGGCCCGACGTGCCGCTGGCAGAATCGATTGCCAAGGGGCGCGAGTTGTTCTACGGCGCGGCGAAGGGAAATTGCATCAAGTGTCATGGTCCGACGGCGCTGGGGGATGGAGTCACCACGGATTGGGACGATTGGAACAAACCACTTGGCGAGCAGGACCGCGATTTGAAGCTCGCAAAGACGGTGCTTGCCGAGCTGCAGCAGCAGCGTTCGCAGGCCGCGACTTCCGACGCGATCAAGGAATTGGATGAACAGATTGCCGCGCAACGGGAAGATATTGCAAATCGGCAATCGCTGGTGAACATGCTGCAATCGCAGATGTTGCCATTGCGGACGATCATGCCGCGGAATTTGCGATTGGGTTTATACCGCTTCGGACGCCGTCCGCTGGACCTTTTCCGTCGCGTGCATGAGGGCATCAACGGCGTGCCGATGCCCGGCGGCGGTTTGACGCCCGGATTCACGCCAGAGGAGATGTGGCACGTCGTGGATTACGTGCGGTCGCTGCCGTTTGAGTCGATCAATCGTGTGAAGGCGGATCCGAAGATCGCCGGGATGTCGCAGAGGTAAGCAACAAGTTACTCCCATCCCGCTTGTTCGAGGGAGAGGGAGATATTGAATCCTAGCCGCGGCTTTTCCTTGGGGAGCAGCCGCGGACTTCTCCGTGGGGAGTCATTGACTGTGGGAAAGTTTTGGAGCCTGTTGTTTTTGCTGGTGCCGATTCTGGGCGTGTACTGCTTCGTCTATGGCTGGCTGTACAACATCTGGCTGCCCGAGGATGTCTCGGTGCACGGCCATACGATCGACAAATTGTTCTTTTTCATCACGGGCCTGACGGGAATCGTTTTTATCGGCACCGAGGTGGCGCTGTTTTGGTTCATGTGGAAGTACGATCGCGCGTCCAATACGGCGCCGGTCAAGTTCACGCACGGCAGCCACAGCCTGGAAGTCGTTTGGACGATTGTACCGGCGGCGACGCTGCTGTTCATCTCGATCTACCAGCTCAACGCCTGGGCCGAGGTGAAGCTGGAATCGCACATGCCCAAGATCCCGCCGACGGTGCAAGTGACGGCACGGCAGTTTGAGTGGCGTTTGCAGTATCCGGGCAAAGACAACGTGATCGGCACCTCGGATGATATTTACGCGGTGAACGACCTGCACCTGCCGGTGAACGAAGAGATTCTTGTGGAGCTTAAGAGCATGGACGTGCTGCACAGTTTTTTCCTGCCCAACTTTCGGATCAAGCAAGACGCCGTGCCAGGCATGCGGATTCCGATCTGGTTTCGGGCCACCAAGGAAGGCGTTTACGATCTGGTGTGCGCTGAGTTGTGCGGCTGGGGGCACTACAAAATGAAGGGCCAGCTGACGATTGAAAGTCGCAACAAGTACGACGAATGGCTGAACAAGATGTACGAAAAACAAGAAGCAACGCATGACACGCAAAGCGTGGCAAGTACCGAGTAGGGCCGGCTGTGCCGGCCGCGACGGGCGATAGGTAGGGCCGGCTGTGCCGGCCGCAACGGGCGATAGGTAGGGCCGGCTGTGCCGGCCGCAACGAGCAAACGGTAATTGCACACAAGCGATCGGCCGGCGCAGCCGGCCCCAGGGAACTCATAATATGGCAACCGTCACGGGACCTTATGAAGACGCCGCCCACCATGCACAGGCTGTGTATGGCCATCCCGGCTTTCTCAGCACGTACGTCTTCTCGCGCGATCACAAGATCATCGGCATCCAATTCTTGTTTTCGACGCTGCTTTGGTTTCTGATCGGCGGCTTGCTTGCGCTCGGCATCCGCTGGCAGCTGGCGTATCCGTGGCAGGAGATGCCTGTCATCGGCAAGATGCTCTTTAGCGGCGAGGGGGGGCAGATTTCGCCTGAATTTTATACGGTCCTGTTCACGATGCATGCCACGGTGATGATCTTTTTCGTGATCATTCCGATTCTGGCTGGCGCGTTCGGCAACTTCTTGATCCCGCTGATGATCGGCGCCGACGACATGGCGTTCCCAACATTGAATATGCTCAGCTACTGGTTCATGTGGCCCGCATTCCTCTGCATCGGCGGCAGTTTCTTCACCGCCGGCTATGGGGCCAAGAGTGGGTGGACTTCGTACCCGCCCCTCGCGCTCACGGATGACATGGCGCAGAACTTGTGGCTGATGGGAATCACTTTTGTTGGTGTCTCGTCGATGATGGGTTCGGTCAACTACATGACCACGATCATCAACATGCGCGCG
>SXHT01000273.1 GCA_005773095.1 Planctomycetaceae bacterium | reverse complement strand
GCGATCGGCCAGAAGGAATCGACCGTCGCCGGCGTGATTGAGCGGCTTCGTTCCACCGGGGCCATGGATTACACCACGGTGATTGTGTCCAGCGCCAGCACCCCGGCCCCGCTGCAATACGTAGCGCCCTACGCCGGCACCGCGATGGCGGAGTACTTCATGTACAACAAGCAGCATGCGCTGATCGTGTACGATGACTTGTCAAAACAGGCTCAGGCGTACCGACAATTGTCCCTCTTGATGCGACGTCCGCCAGGCCGCGAGGCGTACCCGGGCGACGTGTTCTACGCCCACAGCCGCTTGCTCGAACGTTCGGCCAAGCTCAGCGATGCGCTGGGCGCGGGCTCGCTGACTTCGCTGCCGATCATTGAAACACTGGAAGGGGAAGTTTCGGCCTACATTCCCACCAACGTGATCTCGATCACCGACGGGCAGAGTTATTTGCAGCCCGACCTGTTCTTTGCGGGCATTCGGCCGGCGATGAACGTGGGCATCTCAGTGAGCCGCGTGGGTGGCGCGGCACAAATCAAGGCGATGAAGAAAGTGGCAGGCGGCTTGCGATTGGACCTGGCCGCGTTCCGCGAACTGGAGGCGTTTGCCCAGTTGGGCACCGACCTCGACGCAGCGACTCAGGCACGGCTGGACCGCGGTTACCGGATGGTCGAAATCCTCAAGCAGGGGCAGTACCAACCGCTGGATGTGATCGACGAAATATTGATCATCTTCGCCGGCACCCGCGGCTTCCTCGACAAGATTCCGGCCAGGCAAGTCAGCGCCTGGGAAAAGGGCTTCCTGACGTTTGTACGGGATCAGAAGCCGGAGATTCGCGAAAAGATTGCCCAGACGAGGGACCTTGACGAGGAGAACATCAAGGCATTGACGGGGGCGATCGAAGAATACCAGCGCCAGTTCGCCAGCGGCGAAGGAAAATCGGAGGCAACGGCAGGAAAATCGGAGGCAAAGAAGGTAAGGGTTTAACCGTAGTGTTCGTCTTTCCCCTCACCCAGGCAAAGAGGGAGAAAAAGTATGAGCGGCCTTGATGCCAATGAGCGCAACTGGGGCATGGCGTGCCATATCAGCGCATTGGCGTTCCTGGCGATTTGGGGAGCGGGACAAGTTATTGGCCCGCTGGTTATTTGGTTGTTTCGGAAAGAAAAGTACCCGTTTGTGGCAGACCAAGGCAAGGAGTCCCTCAACTTTCAATTGACGATGACGATTGTGGGCGCGGGCGCCTACCTGATCGGCGCGTTCGGCAGCGGAGGTCACTGGCCCTGGCTGGCGGTTGCGATATTCGATCTGGTCGCCATTGTGTACGCGGCGGTTCAGGCCAGCAAAGGCATTAGTTACCGATATCCATTTTCCTTGAAGTTGGTGAACTAGGCAATTCAAACGGAGGCGGCGGCGTGACGTGAAGTCCAGGGATTGCAATTCCCGGGCCTGACGAACGGGCCAACTCCAATTCGTAGCAACCCATGGCAAAAGCACGTGCCCTCGACAAGCGCCGCAAGGCGATCAAGAACATCCGCAAGATCACGCGGACGATGGAATTGATTGCGACTGCGCGCTTTAAGAAGGCCATGGATCGTGCCAATGCCGCAACGGCCTACACGCGTCGGATCACCCAGTTGGTGAAAGACCTGGCGGCGGCCGGTCTCGAAGTCACCCATCCGTTGCTCCAGCCGCGCGAGAAAACAAGCGCCGCCGTGCTGCTGGTGCTAACCGCCAACCGCGGACTGTGCGGCGGTTACAACGGCAATGTTCAACGCGCCGCATTCGCCAGGCTGGACGAATTAAGGACCACGATAACGGCCGTTGAATTGCAGATTTCCGGCAAGCGAGGACTCGCGGCCGCCAGATTCCGCCAACTTGCACCAAGCGAATCCTTCACGCACTTCGACGACAAGCCGGCGTTCGAAGAGGTGGAGCTTTTGGCCAATCGATTTTTGGAACGGTTCGCGGCCGGCGAAGTTGACCGCCTCGACGTGGCCTACGTCAAGTTTGAGAGCGTCGCCAGGCAGTATGCGGTCGTCGAGACGCTGCTGCCCCTATCGAACATCGAGGGCGTCGGCGGTGTTCGCAAGGAGAACGCTTCCGGGCAATCGATGTACGAGTTTCTTCCTTCGGCCCAAAGTATTTTGCAAGAAGTTGTGCCGACGAGCTTTAAGGTCAAGCTTTTCAAATGTTTCCTCGATGCCGCGGTCAGCGAGCAGGTTTCGCGGATGGTCGCCATGAAAGCCGCCACCAAAAGTGCCGGCGATCGAATCAAACAACTATCAATGCAATACAATCGGGCCCGTCAGAGCCAGATCACCGGCGAGATCATGGAAATCATCGGCGGCGTGGAAGCGATCAAGTAATTCCAACAGACAAAGAAAACAGGTTATCAAGCAATGGCAACCGCAAACGGAAAGAACATCGGCCACGTTACCCAGGTCATCGGCTCGACATTTGACGTTGAGTATCCGGAAAATCGCCTGCCCGCCATCTACAATGCGGTGAAAGTCACAAGCGATTACAAGGGGGTCAAACTCAACCTCACCGGCGAGGTTCAGCAGCAGCTTGGCGGTGGCCGCGTGCGGTGCGTCGCTTTGGGGAGCACCGACGGCATGGTCCGCGGCCAGGAGTGCATTGATACCGGCGCCCCCGTGAAAGTGCCGGTCGGTCCCGAAACGCTTGGCCGCGTGTTCAACCTGCTGGGGGATCCGATCGATGGCGGCGGACCCGTGAATGCCAAGGAGTACCGCAGCATTCACCAGGATGCGCCGCCATTGGCCACGCTTTCGACCAAGACAGAAATCTTCGAGACGGGCATCAAGGTGATCGACCTGCTCACGCCGTTCGTACGCGGCGGCAAGGCAGGTTTGTTCGGTGGCGCCGGTCTGGGCAAGACGGTCATCCTGCAAGAGCTAATCGCTCGAGTGGCAAGCTCTCACGGCG
>SXHT01000272.1 GCA_005773095.1 Planctomycetaceae bacterium | reverse complement strand
GACTTTGCCGTTGGCTTGTCGCGTCAACTGCACGGACGGACCATCGCCAGCGAACGCCCCGGACACCGCATGATGGAACAGTGGCATCCGCTCGGTCCGATCGGCGTGATTACGGCCTTCAATTTCCCGGTGGCGGTGTGGGCCTGGAACGCGATGCTGGCCTTGGTCTGCGGCGATCCGCTGGTCTGGAAGCCTTCGGAAAAAGCACCGCTTTGCGCCCTTGCCTGCCAACAGCTTGTCGATGAACTTATGGCGGACTTCCCCGAAGCGCCTGCTGGACTGTCAGGCGTCGTCATCGGCGATGGCAAGAGCGTTGGCGAGCAGCTGGCGGCCTCCGAAGAGCTGCCGCTGATCTCGGCGACCGGCTCCGTGCAAATGGGGCGTCGTGTCGGGGAAGCAGTCGCCAGGCGGCTCGCACGATCGCTCTTGGAGCTCGGCGGCAACAATGCGCTGATTCTCGCCCCGTCCGCGGATCTTGAGCTTGCCGTGCGCGCCATCGTATTCGCAGCCGCCGGCACCTGCGGCCAGCGCTGCACGACGCTGCGCCGGCTGATCGTCCATGAATCCGTCGCTGCCTCGGTTGTCGGTCGCTTGAAGCATATCTATTCCCGCTTGCCGATCGGTGATCCGCGCGAGCCGGGCGTGCTCGTCGGTCCGCTGATCGACGCGGCGGCTGGCGGCGCCATGCAGACCGCAATGGAAAGAGCGAAGCAGCAGGGCGGAACCGTCTTTGGCGGTGAACGTGTGACCAAGAGTGTGCCAGCCGGCGGCGTCTATGTGCGACCCGCGATTGTGGAGATTTCACCAGCGGCCCCGATCGTGAACGAGGAAACCTTTGCTCCGATTCTCTACCTGATGACGTATCGCGATTGGGAGGAGGCTGTTGCGATTCACAATTCCGTCCCCCAGGGCCTGGCCAGCGCGATTTTCACCGGCGACGTCCGCGAAGCCGAATGGTTTTTATCGCCGGCCGGCAGCGACTGCGGCATTGCAAACGTCAACATCGGCACCAGCGGCGCCGAGATTGGCGGCGCCTTCGGGGGCGAAAAACAATCCGGCGGCGGCCGAGAAAGCGGCTCCGACGCCTGGAAAAACTACATGCGCCGGGCCACCAACACGATCAACTACTCGAAAGACTTGCCGCTCGCCCAGGGCATCTCGTTTGAAGTGAATGGGTAAGTAACCGTTCACCGGCCGGGGACTGGCTCATTTTCCCGGCGAATTCGCGCAAGGCGCATCATTCGGTCAGGAGGTAGTCCGACGTGGTTCCGGGGAAAACGTGCCTGTCCCCCCTCTCTTGGCCCGTGAACGGCTACTCACTGCCGTTGCGCGTGCCCAGCGCACGCCAGACGGTCAGATCGAGATCGTCGCTCAGGCTGCGGGCGCCGCCGTCCAAAATCGCCACATGAACGATTCCCGCATGATGGCTGCGCGCGGTAACGGCGGCGTACGTCTTGGCCGTGGCGCTGCTGCCTTCCTGCCGCGAGCTGTAATCCACGTCGTACGTGATGCCATCGATGTGCGTGTACGGCACGCGCGTGTTGGGCGTGAACGTGGTCGTGATGCCGCTATGATGCACTCGGCCGTCGCACCACTCCGTATGGCCCGTGTTCTGGTTGAGCGCCCGACCGAGCTTGAACGAAGCGCTGGATGCGAAGCCGGCGATCTGCGCAGGATCGGCCGGCACGGCCGCGCCGGGATCGCTGCTGTTGCGGTAGTAGGGCGTAAACATTTTCACCTCGGAAGCGCACAATGTCTTGCTCATGCCGTCGGCGAGGTGCCGTGGTTGCACGCGCGCGTTCGGAAAGAAAACTCCGTCGCCGCCGCGGCCGTTGGCAGGATCATAAACAAACCAAGTGCCGTAGTTGAATCCGTAGCTGATCGGCTGGATCAGCGTCCTGCCGGCCGCGTCGACACGCGGCGTATCATTGGGATCGCTCGGGCAGATGCAGGGGGGCACGCGCATCAGCGGCACTCCGGTGGTGGAGTTGGGCGGCTGGTCCCAGCCGACTTGCAAATCCACCCGCTCGGCCGCGATGCCCTCTTCCAGAAACGGCAGGATCCGCCCATGCACCGACCACGATCCGTTATTGCCGCTGAATGCGCTACCCACCGGCGCCAGCGCGCTGGGGGGCAAGGCCTTGTAAACATCGAGGTAGTTGTGGATGGCCAGCCCAAGCTGCTTGAGATTGTTGATGCAATGGATCCGCCGCGACGCCTCGCGGGCCGCCTGCACCGCCGGCAGCAACAGCGCCACCATCACGCCGATGATGGCGATCACAACCAGCAATTCCACCAAGCTAAAACCGTTGCGTGAAACGCTTGACGCGGAATAAGCCTTCATGGGAAGCCTCGTCATTTTGCGTACGAATAGCCCGCGGCGAACAGCCGCGCGGCCGTTGGCCGCGGGGCGATGAGTCCATCGTGATAACGAAACGTCAGCGGGGGATTCGTGCGATCAACGTCGGCAATCTCGGCCGACGCGCCCGATGGGCGACACCCTGCCGCCCACAGCAACTTCCGTGCCGTGCGTTCAAGTGGACGAGTCAGGATATGGTCACCAATAACTTCCTGAAGACAATACCGTGTAAAGCAGCCTCGCCCGGTTATTGCGTGCGATGCTAACTCCCAACGAAACGGATCAAATCGGGAAGTATTTCCGGACCATATCCTTACTGACGGTCCCCCCCAGTTTGTCGATGTTCACGGCAACCGCCGCCACGACCAAGAAACAAAATTTGTCCACCGCCGACGATTCTTTCGCCGCGCTCCGCCTGCATGCCCTGCGCGTAACCGTTCACGGGTTGGGGACTGGCTCATCTTCCCGGCGAATTCGCGCAAGCTGCATCGTTCGGTCCGGAGGTTGTCCAACGTCGTTCCCGGGAAAATGTGCCTGTCCCCCCTCTCTTGGCCCGTGAACGGTTACCGCAATTGTTACGTCATGCACGGCGCCGCAGGCACCCGGCAAACCTGCGGAAATGGGGGGGGGGGAAATACAGGAAACTGTCCGGAGTCGCTGATCTGAACTGGCAACACCCGCGAGTCTCCGTAGGATGGAGCCAAAGCTACCGCGTATGGGGAACTCGATTTGGAGCCAAATGCACTCGCCATCGAATCGGCGCCGCCCGCAGCTCGACCGCCTTACACTCGGTTGCAGCTCGTGAGCTATATCCTGGGCCTGGGTACTTGGGGTTTTGGTGGGCCGGTGGCGCTGGTGGGCTATATGCACCGCGATCTCGTCGAGCGGCGACAGTGGATTTCTGAGGCGGAGTACAAAGAAGGCCTGACGCTGGCACAAATCATGCCCGGGCCGCTGGCCGCGCAACTTGCCATGTACCTGGGCTACGTCCACTACAGCATCCTGGGCGCGACGCTCGTCGGCGTGGCCTTTGTGCTGCCTTCGTTCTGCATGGTCCTGGCACTGGGCTGGGCCTATCGCGAATACGAGGGGCTTTCCTGGATGCAAGCCGTCTTCTACGGCGTCGGGGCAAGCGTGATTGCCATTATTGCCATCAGCGCGTACAAGCTGACTAAAAAGGCAATCGGTAACAGCGGGCTGTTGTCGGCCATCGCCGCCGTCAGCGCGGTCGTGACCATCATCACCGAACAGGAATACGTGCTGCTGTTTCTCGCGGCCGGAATGATTACCTGGCTGATCAGAACTCCGCCAGGGGGTTTGTGGCGACGAGGAACTTCCACCCTCATCACGCCCCTGCTGGGAATGCTCCCCGCGCTTGGTAGGACGGAATTTCAATCCGCCTCGCCCGAAGAGCATGTCAGAGTGCTCGGCCAGATTGTCTGGTTCTTCACCAGAGCAGGCGCCTTCGTGTTTGGCAGCGGGTTGGCGATCGTGCCATTTCTTTACGGCGGCGTCGTCAAGGAATACGGCTGGTTGAACGACCGGCAGTTCATCGATGCCGTAGCCGTGGCAATGATTACTCCCGGCCCCGTGGTAATCACCGTTGGTTTTATTGGTTTCCTAGTCGCGGGATGGACCGGCGCCACGCTGGCCGCGTTCGCCACCTTTCTGCCTTGCTACTTGTTTACGATCATTCCGGCGCCGTACTTTAAGAAGCACGGCAAGCGGCCGGGCATTATCGCGTTTGTCGACGGCGTCACGGCGGCGGCGATCGGCGCAATCGCTGGTGCTGTGGTCGTGCTGGGTCGCCGCACGTTGCTAGACCATAGTCTCCCCGACTGGTGGAAAGTCGGCCTGTTCGCGATCACGCTGGCCGTGCTGCTGCGATTCAAGAATTTGCCCGAGCCGGTGGTAGTGATCGCAGCCGCCGCGGCAGGTCTGGCGATTTATCCGTGGGTCCACGGCTGAGGATCCTATCATGCGACCCCTCGGAGTGGCTATTGCTGGTGTACAAAGTGCCGCGATATCCCAGGTCGTCCCGCGTCTACATCTGGCGCAACCTCAAGCAGTTTGGCGTACAGTTCCAAAATCAGCGTGTGGCATTCGGCCACCGTTTTGGGAAGTTCGATCCGTCGTCTGGCCATCAGGCGATCTCCTGCGTCTGCGGGCCACCCTGGAGTCAAGGCCCGCCTCGTAATCAGTACGCCGCAACCTGCTCCATGGTTTGTAGAGCATTCACGCGTTGTTGTCTCACTCGATTCCTGCATGGCAGTCTTTAGTTCATCCCCAGAATTCAGGTCACCATGCACCGGCGATGACCGCCAGCGCCATGCATCCATCCGCAAAGGGGGTCAAAATGAGCGAACCGGCGGAGAAAACGCTGGAAAAACGGAAATCCAGGAAATACAATGAGGCGATAGAAACGCAACGACGATCGATTCATCCATAGCCCCGGAGGAGTGCGACTAATGAGGATTCACGCTACTAGCCGGTTGGTTGGTTTGGCCCTTTTCATTTTGTCGACGCAAACGGCCACAGTGAACGCGGTCAGCGTTTACTACTCGGAGGTAGGATTTGGCGATTCGGTCAATCGGCAGGAGGCCGATCCGACGGTCGCGACTGGGAGCCACACAACGCTTATCACGCTGCCTGGTGGCACACAAGATCCGCGTGGTATCGCGGTGGACACGCTCAATGGCAAGATCTACTACGGCGATGGGCGCAGCATCGCGCGCATGAATCTCGACGGCTCGTCACCCACGACGATAATTCCACTATCGTTTACGCCCGGCGACATCGAAGTCGATCCGATCGGCGGCAAGATTTACTACTCCACGCTGTTCGCTGCGCCGGCAGGCAACGGCATCTTTTCCGCCAACCTTGATGGGACGGGCATCACGACAATTCACACGAATGCATCGCTGATGTCGGCGATGGCTCCGGCGACCGTAACGGTTAACGACGTTTTCAATTTGTCCATCGACACGTCCGCGGGACTCTTATATTGGACGGCCGATAACGGTGCCAACGCCGGGATGATTGGACTCAACGTATCTTCGATCGGCGGCGGTGGCGTCTCGCAACTCTTTGTTGCGGCGAACCTCGGTCGCTTGGATCTGGACTTCGATGGCGCCCTGGCATACTACACCGTCCTCGGCGGCATTGATGAAGTTCGTCGATCGACTCTGACCGGCGGTGGGGTTACGACACTCGTCACGGGCATCGGTGGGCCGAGCGGGATCGCCCTCGATTTGACCAACGAAGAGATGTACTTTTTCGTCGGCGGTCGAATCCACCAACGCGACCTTAATGGCACGGCGATTGCCAGCAAGTTGATCACGGGTGGTGGCGGCTTCGCGGTGTCGGACATACAGGTCGTGGTTCCCGAGCCCTCGACGCCCGTCTTCGTCGGTATCGGCTTGTTCGCCTGGTTTTTGAACCTGAGACATCGGCGGCGGGTGCATGAGACACCTGCCGAGGGTTAGGTTTTGAGCAGTTGCCCTATTGGGACGTGGTTGGTGGCGGCGATTCGGCGCTCGATGCCGCACTCATGGTTTTGGCGCGTGGCGGGCTGGTGGATCTGCTCGTGCGCGAAGCGACACCCATCGGCAAGCCAGACAGCCTGGCACAAATCCGCGAGGCCGGCGGACAAATTCACACCTCGACCGAAATCGCGACTGCGGCTTTTCAGGAGGATGAGATAGAGCTCTCACTAACAAGCGGCGAGCGGTTGAATTGCTCGCTGGCGATCGTGCAGATCGGCTTCTTGTCGGCGAAGGAAACTTTCGAGCGACTGGCGCTGGTGCTCAACGACGACGGCAGCATCGCGGTCGATCCCTATTTCGAAACCAGCCGACAAGGCATCTTCGCGGTGGGGGACGTGCATGGCGACATCAAGCTGATCGCGGTGGCTTGGGCCGAGGGAATTCAGGCAGCGATTCACGCCTTCAAGGAGATCACCAGCCCCTACTGGCTCAACGAGAAGCGGCTCAAGGACCACAAGATTGCGCTAATTGGCGAGAAGATCGCCCGCGCGGCCTCAAAGGCACGTCACCCCTGAGAACTTGTCGCAAATTTGAAGGAAAGGTGAAGGAACCGTTGATTGACGGCGGCGGATTTGGCGATGTTCCAGCAGTATGGGACGACCGCATCGGCCAGCTTTGGGCGGGTACGTGTATCATGTGCTGAATCGCGCCAACGCGCGGCTGCCGATCTTTGAGGAGCACGAAGATTTCGCCCCCTTCGAACGTGTGCTGGAGGAAGCAGTCGAGCGCTACCAGATGCGGCTGCTCTCCTACGCCGTGATCCCGGCGCGCCGGGATTGGCATCTGGTC
>SXHT01000271.1 GCA_005773095.1 Planctomycetaceae bacterium | reverse complement strand
GGCCGGCACAGCCGGCCCTACTCACCCACAGTGTCCTTGATGCGCTCAAAGCGCTTCAGCAGGTCCTCGTCGGTCCGCTCCGCCCAATTCGCCGGATATACACCCTTTTTCACCCACTCATGGAAACTTGACCAGGGCCACAACCCGGGCCGCGGCACATATCCGTGGTTGACCGGGTTGAAGTGGATGTAATCGAAGTGGTTCTCAAAATCTGTCTCGTCGCGAAGAGTATGCTCCCAAAACTTCGGTTGCCAAACTCCGCGTCGTCCGTCGCGGATTCCACCACTTGAAACCAGTCCTTCTTGCCCAGCTGTGCTTAACCATGCTTTGGTGAACTCCTTCTTCAGCCAACCCCAACGGGTCGAGTAACGAGCATCACCGCTGGGCAACGTCCAAATCGAATGCAAATGGTCTGGCAGCAAAACGAGCGCGTTGACCTCAAATGGCCATTTCTGACGACATGCGCGCATCAGGTTGCCAAGCATGTCGCGAGCCAGTTTTGATTGAAAGATCATCGTTCTCCGGTGTGTCACCACCGTGAAAAAGTACGAACCACCTTCGACGAAGTAACGTCGCCAATCGGGCATGGCAGTGGGGCCGGCTGTGCCGGCCAGAAAGTGTAGGACCGGCTGTGCCGGCCGGAGAGTGTTTAGGTTCGGAACCGGCCGGCACAGCCGGCCCTACTAATGCGCATCATGTGGATTGACTGCCGGCTTCGGCCGGCACAGCCGGCCCTGCGGTTCTCGGCTTCGCTCCATGTCCTCCTTTCGGCGCGAAGACCAGTGTCATCACGGCGCCGATCGATACAATCACCAGCGCCGCGAGAAACCAGGGGCTAAACGCCTCACTGCTGCGGGTGAGAAATCTAGTCGCGAACACACTGACGACAGGCGCGCAGCCAAACACCAGCGGCATCACCCAGACAGGCGAGCCGCCGAAAGAGATCGCCATCACGATGCCCAGCGCGCCGATGGCGCCAGCAGCCCCCGCGGCCAGACTCCAAAGCGTGCCGCCGAACGTCCACTGACCCCGCTCGCCGACCGTGTAAAGCAGCCCGATCGGCACGATCACCGCGATTAAAAAGTACGCCAGGCCCACGCACAGCAGCGGCCGCAACCGGCTGGGAACTGGTTTGCCATCCTCGACCGCGCCCATCGACCGCTGCCCCTGATGCAACACCGGGCCATATACGCCCCAACAGGCGACCGTCAGCAAAGCGGCCGCAACCGCGTAAATAAAATTGAAGTGCATGGCGATCGTTCTCCCAAGCAGGTTGTATTGGTAAAGGATCCAAGCAGACGGCAAAAAGTCAGCAAAGGGCTGCCGCGATTCTAACAAAAGCAGTCCGCTAGGGGCAGAGTGATGGCTGCTGTTGCAGCCCTGCAATGCCTGTCGCAGTGATTACCCGGCAAATCCGAAGCATTCGCCAGCGCCGGCTCCAGGCCGCTCATGCAATTTCCTCGCGAACGCTTCGGGTTCGTTTGCGGGCTAGTCACTTCGAAGGGCCGCAAGAACCGGTCCGCTCAGCGCGGCGCGAACGGCAAACATGCCGGCGGCAAGGCCGACGACGAGCACGAACAACAAGGTCACCGCGAGTGATTCCCAAGGCACGATTGCATCGCCGCCTATCCAATGGGGCAACACGGCAACGAGCGCAGTCGCCACGCCCACCGCGAGTCCGCCGACAAGCAGCACCCCGTTTTCAAGCATCACCAGTCGACTGAGCCGCCTGCGGCGAAATCCCATGGCCCGATACAGTGCCAATTCGCCACGGCGCTCAAGCACGCCGCGCAACTGCACCGCCGCCAGGCCGAAGGTTCCCAGCAGCAAGCCCAGGCCGCCGAGGCTTTGAAACGTGGAAAGATACGTGTTCTGCACGGCGAAGAAACTAGTCAGGCGATCGGTCGACCACTCGCTATCAAAGCCGTAATCGCCCAGCGCGCCTTCGAGCGCCGACTGAACGGCGTCGACTTTCTCGCTGGGCGTCTCGATCAAGAACATCCGATACCCGTTCACGCCGGGAAAGTGTCGCAGCAAATTGGCTTCGCTCATCAGCACGTCCCCCTGAAAGATGCTGTTTTTGAGCAAAGCGACGATTTGCACTTTCAGCGGTTGAGATTGGCCATCGGTAAGGTCGAACGTGTCCCCAAGACCTCGGTGCAAACTGTACGTCGCCGTATTTGCGTCGAGTACGACGGGAACAGGGCTGGCTACCCCCCCCCGGCCATCCCCCTCGCAACGGGGGAGAGGGGGGTGAGCGTCGAGCAACTGCCAAGGGTTTTGCTGGGCCGTCGAACCGGCCCAGGCGAAACCTCCGCGATCGATCACAGCCTTGGGCACGCCGATCGCGCGAGGTTGTGCCGTTCGATACAGATTTAAACAACTCGCGTCGTCGCCTGGTTGAACTCGTAAAGCGTAGGCGGTGGAACCTTCGAGGGCCGCATCGTCGTCCCTGGAGAATCCCAAATCGGCACGGCCCTCCGCGGAATTGATGTCCTTGTAAATCGGCTGGCTGCTTTCGGCCACAAGCGCGAAGCCGCCGCTGCCGCTCGTTTTGACGGTGCCTTCTGCCGACGGATCGAGTCGAAACGCGCTGATTGCCACGATCAAGAACGCCGCCGCCGCGACCAGACCAATCGTCAGTGAACTACGCCGTGGATTTCGGCTCGCATTCCGCACCGCCAATCGGACGAGCGCCAAGCGTCCCCCCTGGACGAGGCCGCTACTATTGACATTCCGCAGCCGATCGTTCACGAACATCAGGGCCGCGACGAGTGCGCATGCGCCTGAGCCAAAAAATGCTCCAGCCTGCGCCTCTCTGCTTAATCGATGGGCAATCAGGGCCGCGGCAATGGCCGCCCCGGCGCACCCCCAACCGGCGAATACCCACCAACGATTGCTATTGCGGGCTACCCCGATTTCAACCTCATCCCCCGCCTGCCCCGCTAACAGGCGTCTGACCGCCAGCCGCCTCATTCGCCCCAGTGTCCAGACGATCGTCATCAAGGAAACCACGACGCCGCTGCCAAAGCCGATCGCCAAACTGGGCCATGTCCAGTGGAGCCGCAAGAAAGGGCTGCCAATCGCAGCCAGCCACCAGGTCTTCAGGCCCACCAGCATCAACCACGCGTAACCCACACCCACAATCATTCCGACGAGGCCCGACAACACAGTTACCGGCACGGTCTCGCCCATCAGCAGCGTCGCGATCTTCCGCCATCGCAGTCCCACGGCGGCCAGAACGCCGATTTCGGCGGCTCGCTGCTCGACGCCGAGCCGGAACAGAATCGCGACGAGCATCACCGCGGAGGCCACGATAAAGAAGCTGAACCCAAGAAACAGCGCGTTGAACGGCGTCGTGCCGGAGGATGCCGCGAGCGCCCATTGCTTAACCGGCAGGAACTGATAGCCAAGTTCGGCGGGTTGAAGCGCGGCGAGCAATTGTTTTTCGATGTCGATTTCAAATCCTGCCTCTCCCTTGGCGCTCAAAGGGTACCCGGGGCTGGGGCGAGGGGGTTCACCGGGCACAATGCGGATCGAGGTCGTGCTTCCGAATCGGCTCCCCCATAACCGGCGTCCTTTGGACAGCGCAATGAAAGCCTTCGGCGTGGCCTTGTACTCGTGCCAATAGACTTCGTCCTCATCGTGCGGCTTGCGACTTCGGACGCGCGCTTCATCGTAGGGAAACGGCGGATCCCAGTTGGCGATCGACTTCTGATCGGTCACGCCGGGAAGCTCCGGCGTGAAGTGGCGATCGGCGACAACCGGCGTCATCTCCGCCACGGCCTTGAGACGAAATGTTGCCGACCTCTCGCGCACTTCCCCATGAGTGCTCTCTGGCTCGAAATATTCGACGGCGATCTCGTCCCCCGGCCTGAGTGCAACGCCCTGTCGGATAAGATCATCGGCCGCCCAACGATTGAGGACGATCTCGTCATCG
The DNA here is from genome assembly GCA_005773095.1 of Planctomycetaceae bacterium. GTDB lineage: Bacteria > Planctomycetota > Planctomycetia > Pirellulales > PALSA-1355 > SXHT01. The sequence goes on along the minus strand of SXHT01000271.1, from coordinate 1,447 downwards.
GCAATCTGGCCAATGATTTCGCCATCCTCGGCCGTGAAAGGCCCCAGCGGCGGCCTGTCCCGCAAGTCGATCGCGGTGATTGTGGAATACGGAATCCTGGCCTTGCCATCGCCTGCCTTGATGTAGTTGGCAAGGTACGTGAACGCGTCTTGAGTTCGGTTGCCGGCAAGTGCTTTGCGTGCGGATCGCTCCGCTGCGGGATCGATCAGCATCCGCGTGCTGGTAACATTCACATAACCTTGCGGCGTCGTTTCGAGCAAAAAACCGAGATCCCCCAGCGTCGGATGCAGCAGCGATTGAAGCGTGTCGGCATCGCTTGCATTTTCGCGATTCGCACCCGCCACAAAAATTGCGTTCACCCTGTCCGGCTGTTCGAGCATCGATTGCAAAGTCCCGGTTGCCACGAACGCATTCAGCGGAAGCTGCTGGTTCGGCCGCAACCCGAACCGCCCCAAGCCTTCGGCTGGAATGATCTCGGCAACCGTGAGCCGGACGTTGCGGCTGGAATCGCTCTTGCGGCCGAGCGGGCTGTCGGCCGGAATCTGGCTGGCTTGCCCGACCCGCAGAATAACCTCGTCGCCAACTCCGGCGCCCAGCTCATTGGCCAAGGGAAGATTGAGGATCACCGTCTTGTCCGTGAGCGGCTTGACGCTGGCCCCACGCCCAAGCGACCAAAACATGTCGTCGATGCCAAGCACGGTGACCTTGCCTGCTCGGGCTTTGCGGGAACTCTCGGGGACTGGCTCATTTTGCGGAACCGGCACCGAACGTCGCGATGGGTCGGCAGTAAAATATACCTGTCCCCTTTTTCGCGGACGGTTCTCCGCTGTCGTTTCGACGCTGCATTGCACCAGGATGGCGGGCAGGGCGTCGGCGAACCGGTTGGTAAATTCCGGCTGGGCCTTGAGTTCATCGGTAAGCCCGGCACGAAAAAATCGATCGGCCACGATCACTTCGTCAATCCGTCCCAAGCGATCGAGTGCCAGGTGCCGCAAGCTGCCCCGCACCGAGTCGCCCACCACCAGTGCCCCAGTCAGTACCCCGGTTGCCGCCACCACGGCCAGACCCACAGCGACGTGAATCCGCCAATGCTGGCGAAGGCTTTCAAGAATGAATTTGCGGGGTGAGATCATGGCGTCCATGAAAATGCCGGGCACAGTTCAAGATTATAGGAAACAGGTAACCGTTCACGAGTCGGGGACTGCCTCATTTTCCCGGCGAATTCGCCAGAGGAGCATCGTCCTGTCAGGAGGTTGTCCAACGTGGTTCCCGGGAAAATGTGCCTTTCCCCCTGCCCTGGCCCGTGCGGGTTGCAGTCGAACGCCCTCGTGGGCCGGGTCGCTGAGCTCGATCGTTCGCCACTCAAGAGCGTTGGAACCTCGGCGACGCGGGGGATTGCAACCACGAAGGACACGAAGACACGAAGATGGAATTCGACGAGCTTTCG
>SXHT01000270.1 GCA_005773095.1 Planctomycetaceae bacterium | reverse complement strand
CGAAGCGATGGCCAGGATCGGTGACAAGAACTCCGCCAAGGCGCTTGCTCGGGAGGCAAAAGTCCCCGTCGTGCCAGGCAGCATGGGTCTGATTGATGACGAGCGCGAAGCCATTCGCATTGCCCACGAGATTGGCTTTCCGGTGCTGATCAAAGCGACGGCCGGTGGTGGCGGGCGCGGGATGCGCGTGGCGTCGAACGATCTTTCGCTCAAAAGTGCCTTGCAGCAGGCACGCGCCGAGGCCGAGGCCGCGTTTGGCAACGGCGCCATCTATCTGGAAAAGTTCGTGGAGCGTCCCCGGCACGTTGAAGTGCAAGTCATCGCCGATCTGCACGGCAACGCCGTCCACCTGTGGGAACGCGATTGCTCGACGCAGCGTCGCCATCAAAAGCTGATTGAAGAGAGCCCATCCCCCAGTCTCGACGCTCAACAGCGAAAATCGGTCTGCGAAGCGGCGGTGCGCCTGATAAAAGCCGCGGGCTACACGAACGCCGGCACGGTTGAATTTATCGTCGACCAGGAGGGCAATTTTTTCTTTATCGAGGTCAACGCCCGAATTCAAGTGGAACACCCCGTCACCGAAATGGTGACCGGCATCGATCTGATCAAGCAGCAGATTCGCGTTGCTGCGGGCGAGAGACTGCCGTTTACGCAGGAACAAGTCAATTTTCGAGGCGCGGCCATCGAGTGCCGAATTAACGCCGAAGATCCCGCCAGGAATTTTCAACCCTCCCCCGGTAAAATTGAACGGATGTTTGTCCCCGGCGGGTTCGGCGTGCGATTTGATTCGCATGCCCATGCCGGTTACACGGTTTCGCCGCATTACGACTCCATGATCGGCAAATTGATTGTGCACCAGCCCACCCGCTCGGACGCGATCGAGTGCATGCAAAGGGCCCTTGGCGAACTAAGAATCGACGGGATCAAGACGACGATTCCGTTGCACAAGAAAATTCTCGGTCACGCCGCCTTTGCGGAAGGCCGTATCGACACGACGTTCATTGAACGAAATAATCTAGCGCAGTAGATCAGGTTTTCCCGCCTGACGAAGATGGCACCGCCAGGCTGGAAAGCCTGTCCTGGGAGGCGGACCCATGACCCTTACGCGTCCTCCTAAAGTTGAAACGAGTTTTCGCAAAGTGGCGATTCTGTTTGCCGGTGGTCCAGCTCCAGCGGCCAATGCGGTTATCTCCACGGCCGCGAATTCATTCTTGCGAAATGACATTGAGGTCGTCGGCATCAAGCACGGCTACGCGTATCTGGTCGAATACTGCGAGGACCGGCCGCTGGTCTTGGGTCGAGACTTCGTGGAGCTTAACTACAAATCGCTCAAACGCTCGCGCAACACGCAAGGCATCTTGATCGGCACCGCCCGCACCAATCCCGGCAGGAACGTCTCACACCCCTCCCACCTGTCCGATCCAGAGCGCGTCGCTCCACTCGATACCGTGTATCGGGCCCTGCGATCGATCGGGGTCGATGCGTTGGTCTCGATCGGCGGAGACGACACGCTCAAGACCGCCAACAAGTTCAAGTTGTTCCAGGACATGTTGCCCCCGGAAAAGCCTCGCATTCCCGTTGTGCATCTCCCCAAGACCATCGACAACGACTACATGGGAATTGATTTTACGTTCGGCTACTTCACCGCCGTTGATACGCTGGCTTCGGAAATTCGCAACCTGCTGGCGGACGCCGAAGCCTCGCGGGCTTACTACCTCACCGAAACGATGGGTCGCAGCGCGGGTTGGCTGGCCTACGGCGCCGCAATCGCCGGCGAGGCCAGTTTGGTTATCAGCGTCGAAGACGTGACCGGCAAGTATTTGGCCGACGAGGAATTCGTCGATCCGACTTCGAGTGAATGTCGCCGGCAATCGGTCATGAACGTGGAGGAAATGGTGAAGCGAATTGTCGCCACAATGCGCGTCCGCGAAGAAAAGGAAGGCAAGGAGTTTGGCGTGATCGTATTAGCCGAGGGGCTGGCCGAATATTTGCCCATGAGCTACTTGCACGGCGTACCCCGTGACGACCATGGCCACATCGCCATTGCGCAGCTCAATTTGGGACGCTTATTCAGCAAACGGGTGGCCGAGGAATACACGCGGCAAACCGGCCGCACGCGCAAGATCACCGGACTGCAAATCGGGTACGAGGCTCGCTGCGCATTGCCCCACGCCTTCGACGTCATGCTCGGCAGCCAACTTGGCGTGGGCGCCTATCGGGCACTCGTCGAGGAAAAACGAAACGGCGTGATGGTCTCCGTCAGCGGCCAACTGGAGCTCAATTACGTCCCCTTCGAGGATCTCGTCGATCCGGACACGCTGGCGACGGTCGTCCGCTACGTGAAGCCCAACAGCGATTTCCACCGACTCGCCAGGTTCCTGGAATCGGATGTGAATGAGTAGCGGAGGGAAATCAGGCCGAGACAAAGACCTGGGCGATTGATTGAACGAAAACCCGCAAAAAGTCAGGAACGACTAAATTACGCCCTTCGTGCTTGGCACACCGGGAATTCGCGGGTCGGCTTCGACCGCCATCCGCAGCGCGCGGGCGGTGGCTTTGAAGATCGCCTCACTGATGTGATGGCTGTTGCGGCCGTGATGCACGAGCACGTGCAAGTTGCAAAGCGCATTGGCGGCGACCGCTTGCCAGAAGTCTTCCACCAGTTCACTATCAAAGTCGCCGATTTTTGGCGACGGAAACGTTGCCTGGAAGACCAGGGAGTAACGGCCGCCGAGGTCGATCGCCGTGGTGACAAGTGTTTCTTCCATCGGCAGCGTGAAGTGGCCGTAACGGCGGATGCCGGCTTTGTCGCCAAGCGCTTGCCGCAGCGCCTGGCCAAGGCAAATACCCACGTCCTCGACCGTGTGATGCTGATCGACCTGCAGATCACCCGTTGCCTTGACTTGCAGATTCATCGCGCCATGTTTGGCCAAGAGCGTCAGCATGTGGTCGAAAAAACCGACCCCCGTGGCAATGGCCGATGATCCCGATCCATCAAGATTGAGTTCCAGCTCAATCTTGGTTTCCGAGGTCTT
>SXHT01000269.1 GCA_005773095.1 Planctomycetaceae bacterium | reverse complement strand
CGTCCAGAATTACGAATGCGTCATTGAGCGTGCGGCCACGCATGTACGCCAGCGGAATCATTTCGATCAGGTCTTGATCGGTGAACCGCCGGATCTGGTCGTAGTCCATCATGTCCCGCAAGGCGTCGAGCAGCGGCCGCAAGTACGGGTTGATCTTGGCCTGCATATCGCCCGGCAGGTAGCCCAGTGACTCACCCGCCTCAACAGCCGGTCGCACAAGCACGATCTTGCGAATGATCTCCTGCTTGAGCGCCTGGACCGCCATCGCCACGGCGAGGTACGTCTTGCCCGTGCCGGCCGGTCCGATGCAAAAGGTCAAGTCGTGCTGCAGAATGGCCTGAACGTAAGCGGCCTGGCCGGCGGTACGAGGCCGGATCAGCCTGCCGGCATGGTGCAACTCGATGGCCGGATGCTCTTCGGCCAATTCGTCGCCTTTGATGCGAGCGATGATTTGATCCAGTTCCTCGGGCAGCACCGTGCCATGCCGCTTGGCGATCGTGCGCAACTGATCGAAGACTGCCGTTGCATCGGCAACCGCGTCGTCGGCCCCCTGGATCAGGATGCGATCATCCCGATTAAAGATGGCAACACCGAGCGACTCGCGGATTTTACGCAAGTGCTGGTCTCGGGTGCCGAACAGCGTAAGCAGCGCCTTGGGATCAGCGACAGCGATGGTAGCTTCAGACATTTACGTGAGCGGCCGCCTCCGGACGCGGACGCTCCTCAGAATCGCGATTTCAACAGCTCAACTATAGCCAATCGTTTGCGCCATGCGAAATAAGGGCAATGGGTGATCGACGTAAACCGTTGTCGCTAAAACGGTTATAAAATTGCCTCAATCATCCCTGCATCGCGGTGGTGGACGCTTCCACCAGCAAACTTGGCAAAGTCATCCATTTGCAATCTGCGCGTGGTCATTGGCGGCACCGATTTCAGAGTCGGGAAAAACGAGGGCGGCGTGGCGTACGTCAATGCCTTCGCCAGCGAGAACCTACCCAACATTGCCTATGTGTTCCCCTTTGACAAATTCGATGGCAGCATGAACACGGACATCGTCCTGGCGAACACTGCGTCCCACGAGGCGGGGCACGCCTTCGGCCTCTTTCACCAAAGTTTGTGGAACGGGTCCGAGAGGGTCAAAGAGTACCATCCAGGCGACGGCAACCGCGTCTACATTATGGGAGATCACGGCGAAGCTCGAGCGGTCTGGTGGGAAGGAACCAATAGTGAAGGGGATTCTCAAGACGACATGGCAACGCTCGCCCGGGCTGAGAATGGCTTCGGCTATCGGCCGGACGACCACGGCAACGGCCTGGGGGGCGCATCGTCCATGAACGTCGGCACGGCAACCTTTAAATACTACGCGCCAGACGGCTCAGGAGGGTCCGTTCGCGTCACGGAAAAGCGCGGCGCGCTGATTGCTTCCGGCGTGATTGAGAAAACCGATGACCTCGATTATTTCCGATTCGATACCGGCGGCGGTAACGTCGCGATCCGGTTAGCCCAACCGAGAGTCGCCGAATCGGGATCAAACGTCGGCAATCTCCGCGCGACGATGCGGCTGTTTGATTCCAGCGGCAATCGCCTCGAGGAGGACCTCGACGTCGTCGGGGGGGATTACAAGGTTTTTGACCGCAATCTTGCCGCGGGAACGTATTTCGTGGAGGTCGGCAGCTTTGGCGAATACGGCGACGTGGGACAGTACACGCTAACCGTTGTCGAGGATACCGGCGCGCGGGTCGTCAACTCCGAGTTCCTGTCTCTCAGCCCGAATCTGGCTGGGCTGAAAGTCACGTTCAATGAAGCCATCAATCCGCTGACATTCACGGCAATGGATGTGCGGATCGGCGGGGGCGCCGCGGGCGTCGGCGTGGTCGAGGTGAAACAGTTGGCCGATCCCCGGCAGTTCCTGGTGACCCTGCTTCCGACGTACATGACGCCGATGAAAGTCGCTATTGGCCCGGACATCGCGGACCTCTTCGGCAACCGCATGGACCAGAACCAAAATGGCGTCAAAGGCGAGTTGAGCGATTACTATCTGGCCAGTTACATGGCCGGCTACCTGGACGGTGGGCTGGACGGTGGGCTGGAGACGAACGATGATTCGACAACCAAGACCACGCTTGCCACAAAGAATCGTTTGCTGTCGTCGCGGTTGGTGGACGCAGTGTTTGACGAATTTTAACTGGCCCAGAAACAGTAGTCTGGCTACGAAATAGGGATTGGGGAGCTCTTACTTGGCCGCATTTTTCCGAAACCGGCTGGTGGTGCTTAACTGGCGGCCAGGATGATCAGCCAGCAGACGTAGGCCACGGGGGCCGCGAATAGGATCGAGTCCAGGATATCGAGCACGCCGCCGAAACCCGGCATCCAGTCGCTCGAATCTTTTCGGCCCATATCACGCTTGAAGAGCGACTCTGCCAGATCACCGGCCATGCCGGCGATACCTACCGCGATGCCGAAAAGCAGGCCTGCCCACCACGGCACGCGAATCGGCGGTTGCGACAGAGCCGGCAGCAATCCATTGAGCACCAGGTAGGAGCCGATGCATGCAAACACGATTGCACCGCCCGCGCCCTCAAGGGTTTTGCCAGGGCTGAGCACGGGGGCCATTTTCGTGCGACCAAGAAGCCGCCCGACGGTGTAGGCGCCGATGTCGGCCATCTTCACCACCACCACAAGGGAGACCAGCGAGACCAGTCCGCCCTTCGCTCCCAACAGATAACGGAGTTGGCAGATTATCGAAAGCAATACGCCCACGTAGGCAAACGCAAACACGGTCAGCGCCGCATGGACCATGGAGTTACCCGGTTGGGTAAACCTCCGCATCTCACCGGCGAAGGCCAGCAAAATGGCAAGCGTGAACGTGATGAAAGCCCAATGGTTAGGCGCGTAGTCACCGCGCAGCACCGGGACAAAGTTGCTGGCGACGATCGACAGGTTTCCCAGGTAGACGACCGCCGGAATCGGATGCCAATCGCGTGTTGCCAAGAGCCACAGCACTTCCTTGGAAGCCAGCACACTCAGTGCCATAGCGATCGGCATGAACCAAATGCCCGGTACGGCGGCGCGATGATCGAGCCAGCAGAGTCCTGCGACTGCCGCGATCAAAATCATGCCGAGCAACAGACGCCATCGCAGCAAAGTCGTACTCCCTGGCAATCTAAGATCCCGGATCTGAGACTCGCCATCATTGAGGGGTCATCTCCTTCAAACCGCCAAATCTTCGATCACGGCTGGCATAATCACGAATCGCAAGTTGCAGGTCTTGCTCGCTGAACTCGGGCCAACAGTGCTTGGTGACCCAAATCTCGGCGTAACTGATCTGCCACAGCAGAAAGTTGCTGACGCGCATTTCTCCGGCGGTACGCACCAGCAAATCAGGGTCGGGCATACCGGCGGTGTAGACACTGTCGCTGATGGTCTTTTCCGTGATCTCGGCGGCCGCCAGGTTGCCGGAATGCACGCGCTCGGCAATCCGTCTGACGGCATCAACCAACTCGCCTCGCCCCCCGTAGTTGACGGCCAGGCACAACCGCAGCCCCGTATTCGTGCTCGACATCGCGATCGTCTTTTCCATCTCGCGTTCGACGCTATCGGGTATTCCATCCCGCCGACCGATGACCGCCACGCGAATGTTCTGGTCCATGATCGTGGCGCGTTCTTCAATCATATACTGCTCGAGCAGGTGCATCAGAAAATCGAGCTCATGCTGCGGCCGTTTCCAGTTCTCGCTGGAAAGACAGTACAGCGTAAGCTGCTCGATGCCGAGGCGAGCGCATTCTTCCGTTGTGCGGCGCACGCTGGCGACCCCGCGGCGATGGCCCTCGATGCGCGGCAAGCCCTGGCGCTGGGCCCAGCGGCCGTTGCCCTCCATGATAATGGCGATGTGCCGCGGCCAGAGCGTGCGCGGGATGTCGGTCAGATCGGAAGGCATGCAGACTCCCCTAAGCTTCCGAGATCCGACCCGCCTCCGCGGACTTGACGCTTCCAAGATCCGATCCGGTAAAGATCGTTTGTTGGCGGTCAGGACCGATCGACACGACTTCCACGGGGCGGCCGACAAGCCTGCTGAGGCGATCGAGGTAGCGGCGCGCATTCTCCGGCAGGTCGCTCATCGTGCGAGTGCTTGTAATCTCCTGCTCCCAGCCTGGCAGGATTTCATAGACGGGAATCGCGCGGCGCAGATCGTCCACGTGGCTGGGAAATTGCGTGATCCGCTGACCGTCGATTTCGTACGCCGTGCAGATCTTGATTTCCGGCAGCGTGGCCAGCACGTCCAACAACATGACCGCGATGGTATCGACTCCGCTGAGTCGCGCCGTATATCGGGCCGCCACGGCGTCGAACCAGCCACACCGGCGGGGCCGGCCCGTGACGGTGCCGTACTCGTTGCCGCGGTCCCGAATCTGCTGGCCGGTGGCATTGTCCTGTTCGGTGGGAAACGGCCCGCCGCCGACGCGAGTCGTGTAGGCCTTAACCACGCCGATCACTTTTTCTATCCATCGGCCCGGCAGGCCGGAACCATTCGAGACGCCGACGCCCGAACTATTGCTGCTGGTGACAAAGGGAAAGGTGCCGTGGTCAATGTCCAACAGCGCCCCCTGAGCGCCTTCCAAGAGCACGCGCTTGCCGGCATCCATCGCGTCCAGCAGGTACGCGGTCGTGTCAATGACATACGGCTTCAATCGATCCGCGTAGCCCCTGTAATCGGCGATCACCTGACGCGCGTCGAGCAGCGGATCGGCTTCACCGCCCATCGCGGCGATTCTCAATTGCTTGGCCGCCACAATGTGTGCAATCTTTTCGGGGAAGTCTGCGCGATAAAGGTCGCCGAGCCGAACCGCGTGCGAGCGTCCGACTTTGTCGGCGTAACACGGGCCAATCCCGCGCATGGTGGTGCCGATGTTCTCGCCCGATGAGCAGCTCTTATCCATTGCCCGATCCTCGGCGATGTGCCAGGGGAAGATCACGTGCGCCCGGTCACTGAGCATCAATCGCCCCGCCGCCTGCACGCCACGCGAGACAAGCCCATCGATCTCCTGCAGAATGCTGGCCGGGTTGAGCACGACACCGCCGGTGACCACGCATTGCACGCCCGGCGTAAGAATGCCGCTGGGCACCAGCGAAAGCTTAAACGTCTGCCCGCCGGTGACGATGGTGTGCCCCGCATTGCTGCCTCCCTGATAACGGACAACAATTTCATGCCGTTGTGTGAGCAAATCAACAAGCTTGCCCTTGGCCTCGTCGCCCCATTGCAAGCCGATCACGCAAGTAACACCCACCGCCGGAACCTCCCACCTCTGCACTGACAAGACAATTGAGTGTAAGACGGACATAGCCGGGCAGCAAGGGTGCCAACGATCGCGTACGCCACACGCCGAGAATGATTACCGGGGGATCGTCTTCCAAAACTTCATATTGCACCGCAATTGGACCTTCAAGTACCACGCGAACATTTTCAGTCCGTGAGCCACAGAAGCAACTCTCGTTTGCTCATTTCGACTTGCCGCTGTCCCCTTTCGATCCGGCCGAGAGCAAGTCGAGCGCCGCCGCCGACATCGCAATCACGCCGGTCGTAATCGCCTCCTCCGCATCGGGGTAGAAAAGTGCGGAATGCAGCGAGGGGGGAGGCATGCCGCCGCGCGTCAGACCGGCGAGGCGTTTTGCTTCAATAGCGCCAAGTCGGAACATGCAAATCGGAACGCCGGCCAGGCCGTAGCGGCTAAAATCTTCTCCGCCCATCGAAGGCTGGCTTGGCACGACATTCTCTGCTCCGAGTATTTCCTGCCATACGGGAAGCAGCCGGGCGACGAGCTTTTCATCGTTGGCGAGCGCGGGGGTGCTTTCATTCGAAACTTTGACGACCGGTTCCGGCGCGTTGGCGCCCGCAGCCACCGCATTCGCCTTGCGCACGATGCCGTCGAGCAGTTTCTTTCGCACGTCCGCCTGAAAACTGCGCACCGTAAGCTGCAGATGGCAGGTATCGCCAATGATGTTGTGTTTGGTGCCGCCGTGAATGGAGCCAACGGTGACCACGGCTGGATCCGTCGGACTGTTTTCCCGCGAAACCAGCGTTTGCAGGTCAAGCACGAACTGAGCCGCCATGACGATGGGATCGATCGTCGTGTGGGGATAGGCCCCATGCCCACCGCGACCCTTCATCGTCACATCCACCGTATCGACATTCGCCAGCAGGAAGCCTCCGCGATAGCCAATCTTGCCCGTCGGTAATGTCGAATCCACATGCAATGCCAGCCCGTAATCGGGCTTGGGGAACCTGGTAAACAGCCCGGCCTCCAGCATGATCTCGGCGCCGCGTCCGCGCTCTTCCGCCGGCTGGCCAATGAGCATCAGCGTGCCCGACCAGCGATCCTTGTTGGCCAGCAGAAACTGGGCGACACCGATGCTGCAAGTGATGTGCATGTCGTGTCCACAGGCGTGCATCACGCCCACTTCGTTGCCGTCCTTGTCCTTGGTCTTTACTTGGGATGCGTAGACGAGTCCGGTTTGCTCCACAACCGGCAGCGCGTCGAGATCGGTGCGGATCATCACGGTCGGCCCGTCGCCGTTCCTGGCGATGCCGACGACGCCATGACCGCCGAAATCCGTGGTGACCTCGAGCCCGGCGGCCTTCCAGGCGGCAGCCAGTTT
>SXHT01000268.1 GCA_005773095.1 Planctomycetaceae bacterium | reverse complement strand
GCTCCGAACTCGTCTTCTCGTAACCGTTCACGGGCCAAGAGAGGGGGGACAGGCACATTTTTCCGGGAACCACGTAGGGCACCCTCCTGACAGGACGATGCACCTCGCGCGAATTCGCCGGGAAAATGAGCCAGTCCCCGGCCCGGGAACGGTTACCAAAGCCGGCCCTACCAGGTTGCCGAAGGTAAAACACTGATCGACCCTGCCCAGGACCCCGCCCTTGTAGCCCGGTGTGGGTTTTCCTACAGTAAGTCGCGACCAGAACCCCGTGTGAACCGGATCCATCCCCGAGCGCGGATCGGCATGAACGACGACAAGAACAAGTCGATGGCCCCGTCCGGCGAGGCGGTGCCCAAGGCAGTCGTCAGCCGATTGAGCCTCTATTTGCGCGAACTGCAGCGTCTCATCCGCGACGGCCAGGAGACCACCAGTTCCAGCCAACTTGGCCAGATGCTGGGGTTCAGTGATGCCCAAGTACGCAAGGACCTGGCATATTTCGGCCATTTTGGGCATCCAGGCATTGGCTACCGATGCGACGAACTGGTGCAAGCCGTTCGACGAATTCTGGGAACCGACCGCGACTGGCCGGTGGCGATTGTGGGGACTGGCAATCTGGGGACTGCGCTCCTTGGATACAAGGGTTTTGGCCATCAAGGGTTTCGTATTGTTGCGGCTTTTGACGTCGATGCCGGCAAAGTGGGCGGTTCGATTGTGGGGGTACCGATCTACGACATCGAGCGTTTGCCGGAAGTCGTGGACCAGCAAAGAATAAAACTGGGCATCATCGCCGTGCCGGGACCCGCGGCGCAAGGCGTGGCTGACAAACTGGTTGCGGCTGGCGTTGAAGGGATTGTGAACTTCGCGCCCGTCACGTTGGTCTTGCCCACGAGCGTCAGCCAGATCGGCGTCGATCTGGCGATCGAGCTCGAGCAGCTTTCGTTCGCCGTTGTGAGCCGCGGCGAATCAGGGTAAAACGACTCGGAAAGGCAGCGCAGCACCCAGAGGAACCGGGAACTCGGCGACAGAATCGCAAAGGGATCCAAAGCAAGCTCCGAGTTCCGAGCCCCGAGTTCGCTTTACCCCGTGGTGTAATGGTAACACTAGAGATTTTGGCTCTCTCATTCAAGGTTCGAGTCCTTGCGGGGTAGCTTGTTGGCAATGAACGTCGATTGCATTCTTGACTCGATGAACCGGCATGACGTGCGGTATTTGCTGATCGGGGGTATGAACTTCATGCTCCGTCACGAGCCGATCCTGACCTTCGACGTCGACCTGTGGATTGAAGACACCGACGAGAATCGGCGACGTTGCGAGTTGGCGCTTGCTGAACTCGATGCAACCTGGGGCCCCACCGACGAGAGTTGGCAGCCTGTGGCGAACTTCAAGCCGGGTTGGCTCGATGGCAGGGGCGTGTTCTGCACGCTGAGTCCGTCAGGGGCCATCGATATCTTTCGCAGTGTTCGCGGTCTGCCCGATTGGACCCAATGCCATGACCGGGCAATAAGCTCGACCACGAAGAATCGCACGCATTACCTTGCACTTGGCGACGCCGAAATGTTGGCCTGCCAGCTGGCCCTCAGCGAGGGAGAACGGAAGCAGTCTCGAATCGACGCGCTGAATGCCTCGCTACGGAAAAGTGAGGTCACTGATGATTGACGAAAAACAGTTGGAAGAGCAGAAACGGCAGCGGTGCGCCGATCCCCAATTGTGGTGGACCGTGATCCAACAGACGATCGCATGGGTGGATTCTCAGCAGACCATTCCGCGCGCCAGCAAGGAGGGCTGTCTGCTGCGACAGCGAAAGTTTGACAATCGCCACTCCGGTCAGTCAGAGTAGCGTCTTCTTAACCGGCGATGCTACACGCTGACTCGGCAACGGGCGCCGTTCGAGGCCCGCATTGCGGCGAAGCCTGAAAAGCGAACCGGTGCCATCGGGCGTTGGAACGTGGCCGAGGGCGTATGCACCTTTTTCATCGCCTGTCGCAATGTTCGGGCGGTCATTACATCGCCCGTTTCGGACGAAGCAAGGTCGATCGCCGTGCGAAGCTCGCGGAAATTGCCCGGCCACTCGTAGCCGATCATCCAGCGCAGCGCCGAGTCGTCAAACCGTTTCGCCGGCAACTTACGCCTGGCGGCTGATTCGCGGGCGATTTCCTCAGCAAGCGCGGGCAGATCTTCCATGCGGTCGGCCAGACGTTGCACTTCCACGATGTGCGTCGAAAGCATTTGAAAAAAGTCTCCTCGGAACATGCCAAGGGAGACTCCCTGCGGCAAGTCGATGGACGTCGACGCGATGACCCGCACGTCCACCGGAATTCCCTCGCTGCCGCCGATGGGAATGACCTCTTGTTCTTGGAACGTGCGGAAGAGTTTCCACTGCGATTCCAACTCCAGACACTCGACCTGGTCGAGAAAAAGCGTGCCGCCGTTGGCCGCTTGAATCAGACCCAGCGACGAAGTCTTGAGCCCCGCGAATGCGCCCGGCAGATGCCCAAACACCTGGCTGTCGAAGAAGCTGACCGCCGAGAGCAATCTGCAATAGAACGGCACGAATGGCGCCCGCCGGCGTGCGCTGGCCGCGTGAATGCTCCGCGCGAGGGATTCCTTGCCCGACCCTTCGGGTCCTGCAATGAGCACGAAATCGTCTTGGAGCGACAGCGCTTGAACTTGTTCCCTCGCGCGCACAGCAAAGCGCGAGTGCCCAATCGTCGCCAGCAAGGGCGATTGGGCGAGTGCGGCATTATGAGTCTTCATTGGCGGTCCTCACATAGGTAGGTAGGGATTTCCTGCCCAACGATCGTGTCTTTTTGATGCTCGACGTTTTTTTAAATCGTGCCACCCTCGGCGGCGCGGAAACAACCCAGTGAATTGAACTGAGCTCCGGTGAATGCGCCTTTCACGTGCCCAAAAAACTGACTGGCAGATAAGTCTCCTGGCAATGCCGCACAGTTCACAGGCACAAACGGTTTCGTCGCACGGTCGCTGTGCGAGTGAATAGCGCGCGCAATAAGCTCTTTGCAAGTACTGGAAGGCCCCGTCACAAGAACGCTGTTGCCATAGCCAGCGACCTGTTCGATCCATTTGCGGATCTTTAGCGTCGAGGGAGCTTCCCCGACAATTTGTTCGAGAGGCGTAAGTGCGATATTGGTTGCCATCACAGCATTACAGAACGACTACGGGTTCAAGTTTGCTTGCAGTAGCGTTTCCTTCAAGTGAATCGAACAGGATACCCTTCGAACCAACGGCGCAGGTTGCTTGTCCTGCCCACACTGCACCGCTCGTCAGTATGGCACAGTTCGGACCAATTGCAAGCGTCGGGACGAAAAAGTTTTTGTATCCTCCCAAACGCTATCTGCGGTGCGGGCGAGGGTGGTGAGGCGGGGTAGCTGGTTTAGTTGGGCGAGGCGGTCGCGCGGGTGCTAAAACGGGCTGACCCCTGGCTTTTTGCAGGTTGGAACCAGCGTCGTGAAGACAATCGAACGAGCACTCCTGGGCATACCCGCAAGCTGGCACCATACCCCCCTTCTGGAAATATCAAGTAATGTCACATTTATTGTCCCTCAAGAGCAACTCCTGCCCGCCAAGTACAACGAGGCGTCACAGTTGAAGCTCGAGGTCGATCGCGGCCAGAAATCGATCACCCGGGATTTTGAGCTGACGCCTTGAGCCTTGCCACGGTGCGACAAGCCAGAGAACAAGGTTACCGCCGGATTCCGTGTCCCCGTCGGCCACGGAGCCGATTTGCTGTATGCTTTTCCAAAGAGCCGAAAGGGCGGGAGAGCTGAAGCTTGCCGACTTGATCAAAGCATCTTACCAACCGATCCGATTCCAATGGGAGAATCCGCCATTTCATTGACCGTCGTCTTGATAAGCGCGTTGACCGCCGGACTCGCGGCTGTTGCACCGGCCGGGGAGGCTATTCACGCTGCATCCTTTGCGCAGCAATCGCCGCAGGGGTGGGGGATGGGCAAAGGCTGGACGTTTGGCCCCGCCGGCGCCAAGGCCGACGCCAACTGCACGGCAATCTGGCAAGGCACGATCCCGGGATCATGTTGGATCGAGGCGGTCTTCGACTTGCCGACGGGAGACGCGCTGGCCAAGGGCGCGGCGCTGTCGATCGCGGTAAGCCAACCCGACAACGACGCCGGCAAGGTCATCGCCTCGGGCAACTACAGCAAGCCCGAATGCAAATTCACTCTCGCCGGAGTTGGAGCCGACGCAAAACCGCTTTCTGTAGACACGAGTCGTACCTTGGTGTCGGAGTCGTCGCAGAACGCCGAAACCAACGCCGAATCGTCGGGCAAGACCTTATCACTAGGACTTGCAATTAGTCCGGACCGCTCGCGTCTGTTGGTCAATGGCTGCGAGACTTTGGAGTTGCCGGCGGCGCTGCCCTCGCAGGGGCGACTGTCACTGTCCGCAAACGGTATAACGCTTCGCACACTTTCGGTGTCCGAGTGTCTGCCGGCTCGCTACGCTTATCTGACGGGCGGCGTGGCGGCCTTCATTGGCGGCGAATCTGCGCGACCGGCGCCCGGAATGGCCAAGGCTGAGGCCGGTGTCACCCGGATCGATGTCAACGGAATCCCGATGCTGGTGGAACGCACCGCAGCGGGGTTGGCATCGCTGGATATCTCAGCCGAGCGGTGGAAGTTCGTCGATTGGGCCGAGGGCACAGGATTTCTGCGGGTCCCCATACCGTCTCGCCCGTATTCCGTGGCGTATTTGTTGCTCCACCGCGGCGATGACGCCGGCAAGGTCGCTGCGATGGGGTTTGGCCTTCGCTGGCCCGAGATGTGCGCGGGAGATCTGAAGAACATTTATGTTGACGGCTTACCCGACTGGCGTCCAAACGAGGGAGTGACCGTACAACCCGCAACGGCGCTGGGCGAAGGCTGGTACGTCGCCCGGGTGCCACTCAATCCGGCCGCTTTGTATTCGCGATCAATCTCGGCTTGCTTCAGTCGTCCGTTGTCGACTCGGGCCGGATTGCCCCGACCGACCGGCAAGCCCTCATCACTTTCGGTTGCGGCGGTCACGTTTTAAGAGGCCGGCATCGAGTTGACGCTCGCTGGCAACGGCCTGGGCAACGTCTACGTTCAGCCTGATCCACCACACTTGGACGCCACCGTGCGCAACCTGACCGACGCGCCGGTGACGGTGCAACTGGTCAGTGAACTGATTCCGTACGACAGGCCTCTGGTCAGCAAGACGGAGCAGTTGGAACTCGAGCCGAAAGAGGCCAGAACCGTAGAAGCCCTGGCCGAGCCCGTGGGCAAACTAGGACACTATCGCGTGCGCGTGGTGGCCGACGCTGGCCCGGCCGGACGAGTCGACTGCCGCACCAATCTGGCGCTGTTGGCGCCCGACACGCGAAAGAAGATCGATTCCCCGTTTGGCTGCTGGTCCAAGCTTTGGACAGACGAGGCCACGGATAAGCAGCGAGATTATCTCAAGGAGAAGGCGGGCGTCGCCTTCCTGATGGGCAAACACAACGTCGAAATCCGCATCGACACCGCGGTGCCCGATGACGCGGCAGCCGAGAACATTGCCAAGGGTATCCCGGCCGGGGCCAAGGTCATGATGCTCGGCTGGGAGCAAACCTGGACGGATGAGCAAACATTCACTTTCCCGCGAGTCATCGCCGAAGGCAAACCGGAGACTCTCTCCAAGGAGGTGAACGAAAGGGCAGACAAGGTCGCCGCGGCCTGGCGCCGGGTAGCGTTAGCGGTGCGGCGTCTACGCCCGGACATGAAGTTGTCCTTGGGCAACAGTGCGGCGAACTTCTCGGTCCCCTTGCTTGAGCGAGGTTTTAAGCACGGAGTGGAGTTCGACTACTTTGGTACCGAGGAAGGCATGTTTGACGCAACGCCCGAGCAGCCGGCTGACGCCATCAGCAACGTCAGTTGGTGGGCTAGCAAGCTCCTGCCTTGCGAAGCACTTGGTTATCAGGTGGAGATCCACACTTTACCTCCTGGACGCGCGTGCGCGGTGGGTCCTCTGGCTGGCAACCGAAGAAACGGTCACGCAAAACCGATCTTGCCGAATGTGCCGATGGCGGGTATTGCGCTTGCCTGGCGGGCCTAGGATTGCTGCCGGTTTCGATAGCGGGCGCTCACCCGATCGAGGATCGCCCGTTCCTGGGGCGTCAGGTGCTGCAGCCCGCCTGCGTGAAGCCGGGCCAGGATGGCATCGACTTGCTGCTCCTCTTCGCGTGCGACCGCCTCCTGTTTCTTTTGGCGTGCTGTCCGACGTTGCGCAAGCCAGCGCCGAATCGGACCGGGGCCTGCGGAACGCGGTCGCGAAGCATCTTGTTCCAGACTGGTATAACCTTGCGAGAAGTCGTAGCCGAAAAATTCGTCGTCAATGGCTTTATTTTCCAACCTGGCCTCTTCCTGTTGCGCTCCAAACCATAGAAAGATTGCGAACAAGAGCAGCGGCACCCACGCCGGCACGAGTGCCGTGGTGTAGATGTCTTTCATCCACCATGCGATCAAGCACATCCCGAGCGCGGCGACCATGGCCGTTCGAGTCAGCCAAAACACGGCCGTGCGATAACCAAACTGCGACCACAAGAGCGAGCGCAGCAGCCGTCCGCCATCGAACGGGAACGCCGGAAGTAAATTAACGAGCAGCAGCAGCCAATTGATCCAAAATACCAGCTTGAAACCCACAATCAGCGGTTGTCCCTCGGTCAGCCCTGCCGGAGCAAGCGGCACGAAAAGTCCCGACAGATCCTCCCCGGCCACCAGGAGAAACGGGGCGATCAGCAGCATCACCATCGCGTTGACCACCGGACCGGCCAACGCGGTGAGCAGTTCAAGCTGCGGGTCGTGCGGCACGTGCGGAGGATGCAACCCTCCCAACGGCCAAACCACCACATGGTCAGCGTACCCCCCGACCTTGAATGCGGTCCAGCAATGTCCGGCCTCGTGCAGCAGCACGCTGACCAGCAGGATCAGCAGGCACGCGGCGGCATAGAGCACCATCCCGCGCTCTTTGGCCAATGAGGCCAAATAAACAGCTTGCACGCCAAACAGCAGGAAAAAGATGTGCAGCCGTAACCGCACACCCCACACCCCGCCCAGCCCCAAGCTCCAAGCAGCAAAATCGCCCATAATTCCCGTGAGACTCAAGCTTTCCAATTGGCCGAAACTTCACCAGCCATCGCCCCCGCAGACGCACCAACGATGTCCGCCACAAAGCCTGTAGTAGGAGGCCATGGAACATTCGCTCGCCAGTTCTTATCCTATCCTTGACCCCCATGCCAGGCAATTGAAATCTTGGGAGAAGCCATGGCAGACAGCCCCGACGTCCTGCTAACCGCCCACAAGTTTCGCGTTGAACGCCGGCAGCAAATCACGCTCGACGGTCGATGGCTCGATCGCGAAATCGTCGTGCATCCGGGCGCGGTGGCCATCCTGCCGATCCTTCCCGATGCACGGATCTGCCTGATCCGCAACTATCGCGTGGCGATTGGTGAGACGCTCATCGAGTTGCCGGCGGGAACGCTCGATCCCGGCGAAGCACCTGCCGAGACGGCCCGTCGGGAACTGATCGAAGAAACCGGTTATCGGGCCGACACGATCGAACTGCTGTGCGAGTTCTTTATGTCCCCTGGCATACTCAATGAGCGGATGACCGTTTTCGTGGCAACGGGACTTCAGCCGGGCACGAGCGCGTTGGAATCCGGCGAACAAATCGAGCCGCTCGAGGTGACCTGGAACGAGGCGCTGCAACTCATTCGCAATGGCCAGATGCGCGACGCCAAATCGATTGCAGCGTTGCTGTTTTACGAGAGCTTTCGCAGGCGGGAGTTCGGCCGTTAGGCGGCTTCTCAACGAATGCATGCCGGCTAACGCCGGGACTTCAGCTAGGAGCCCGTCGCCGATTGAATGCTGTTGCTGTTGTTCAGCCACATGGTGGCAGTGTTGCTGCCGAGCAGGACGATCGAGCCAATGCAGATCATCAAAATCATCGCCAGCATGACCGCATACTCAACGGCCGTCGGACCGTCTTCTTCGCGGATTAGTCGTCGGAGCAACTGCAACATGGCGAGCATTTCCTGACAGGTCTGAAACGGCGGCTAAGACATGGTTTTCGGCCAAATATGGATGTCGTTCCAGCGGGCTAACGCAAACTTAGGTTACGGCCGCTAGAAGTCAAATCCACCGAGTTTTCCGGCAAATTGCCCGGGGCAATGCCTGGGGGCGCAAGCGACTGTCGCGGCGCGAGCCACCGGCGAAGCTGCGACGACGCAGGCCGATCAAGGTGCTGACCCGCAAAGTCGAGAGGACTACGTGCGAGACCGGTGACATTGATTTTCGACTCGTCCATTGACTCCAGCGACTCCGTCTTGTCGCGACTTGCGGCCAATCCGGCATTCACCTCCAAGAGAGAATCCTTGCCGGTCCATCGCAACGTACCGCTGCCACTCTCCGCATCGCGCATCGATAGTTCGATCAGCGATCGCTCTTTGGCTGGCGCCAGCACGCAATCCACGGCCGTAACGGTAATGCGTCCCAATCGCTGGAACGCCTTGCTGGGCTCAATCGCTTCGACGACCGGACCCGCCGCGCGCAGCGTGCAATGATCGAGCGAAACAGATACGGCAGCATCGGCTGCCGGAAGGGGCAATCGAATCAGGCTTCCACTCGCAACAATCAACACATTCGCGCATTCGACCGTGGCTTCGCCGACCCGGGACCGCTCGATCGTCGCTCCGGCCTGGTGAACCACGCAGTTGAACAGGGAGAGGTGATCCAGCGACGCATCCCAGTCATCCCCTGTGCTGGTCGCCGCTGATTCCCAGGCGATCACCGTCCTTGGAGATTGTTCGCTCGCGCCATGAAACGTACACCTTTCGAAACGTGCCGTGGAAGCGCGCAAGATGATCATCGGCGATGACGAGCCATCGTCCTCAGCGACGAAGTCCAGATCCACGAAACGCACATCGGGTTGGTCGATCGTCAGACCCTCGCGCGGGACAACCACGATTGGACGCAAGCCTGTCGCCCCGAGAACGAGTTGTCCGGCGACCGGGTCGAGGGACGCAAGCCGTAACACCCGGCCGACCGGCAGGCGTAGCGGCGGGACATCACCCGGAGATTTGTCCGCTGAATTGGCGGCCGGCTCGATAAAGCTCGCAGGCACCACCCGTTGGGGCGGCGGAGTTGCTTCTCGCGGCTTCTGCCCGTCCGGCGACCGCCGCGCCCTGGTGGGCATCGCCAATCCCGCATTCAGCGACGCCGGCCGAGCCGTCAGCCGCCAGGCTGCGAGCGTCACAACAATACAAGCCGCGGCCGTAGTAAACTCCAAGGCATGCTTTGCCAGACGGCTGCGATTCCGTTTGCGGCGCGGGCGGGGCAGCAACCAGCGCTCGGGCGCCTTCAGGCAGCGCGCAATCATCGCAGCTCCCGATTCGCCCGCCGGGCCGAGTAACCGTGCCACTTCAGCAAACGATCGAGGGCGATTCTCGGCGCTCGACGAAGTGCATGCCGCTATTACCTCCGCCAACACCGGGGGCGCGTCGGGTGCGAGCTGTCGCACATCGGGAATTCGCGATTCCGCGGCGGCCTTGAGCTTTGCCAATGCGTTACCCCCGGTAATGGGAGGCCGACCGGCGAGCATCTGCCACCACACACAGCCACAGGCGAATAGATCGCTCGCCAGCGTCGGAGGCGTCCCCAGCAATACCCGTTCGGGCGCCAGCGATTCATAGCACTCGGGCGATAAATCGATCATTGAAAAACCTTCGTGCGGTCGCAAAACCGCGCGCACCCCGGGAAACAGCAGCGCCGCGGTGCCGTCGCGGCCCAACGCAAAATTGCGCAAGTTCAGGTCGCCGTGCGGCAGCGCAAGGCGCTCCAGCTCGCATAATCCCACCAACATCTGCCGGGCCAGATGCAAGACGACGAGCGGCGGAAAGCGGCCGTTTTCAGTGATCCAGTCGGAAGCACGGACACCGCTTGCCCTTTCAGCCATCATCCACACCTGATCACCGCTCATGCCGAAGTCACGAAGCGGGCGAAGGTGCCGTGAACTGATCGACTGTGAAGCAGCTTTCAGCCTGGCAAGTTGTTCGCGAATTTCGGATTCGTGGGCCGCATCAAGTCGCGCTACAAGCACGCAGCAGTCGTTTGGCTTTGTGACCCACCGGCCGAGAATCGACCTTTTTCGGCCCTGTCGATCGGATTCAGGGATGTCGAACCGGCGCTGCTGTTTCGATGCGCGCGCCAAATAGATCTCGGCGTAGCCTATTGAGGGCAGTCGGTCGCGCACCACGTAAGGGCCAACCGCAAGCTGGCCGCCGCGGCCGGCGTTAATCTCCCGCGCCTGATAGGCGGTCAACAGCCGCGATTGTGCCAGCGCATCGACCCAAACCAGGTCGAATCTCGGCAGATCGCCGGCCAGCTTTCTCACCCTCCGCGCGACGGATCGCACCTGTGCCGGCGTCAGCAAGCCAAGCCGCGCCAATAGTTCCAAAAGTTGCTTCGAAGGAAGTTCGCGCATAGGCGGGATTGCTAGCAGAATCCCCGATTCGTCACAAGGTCGACGACTGCTAGCAATCGCAACCCGGAGTGTGCGGTCGAAATTGCTGTCGCTTGTGACTGCCGCTGCGTCGCAATGGAGTCCGATAGAGCACCTCCGCCAAGAATTTCGGCGAGCCAGGCCAGTTCCCGGAACGATCGAAGTGCCACGCGCGATCCGTTGGCACGAGCGATTCGTCGAACGGCCACGCATCGAACGGCTCAAATCCGAGCGCGGCGATCAGCTTGCTCGAATCCATCGACACGTTGCCGGCCCTCGGCGGGATCGGACCCGCCTCGATTCGCGGGCAGCCG